>JBDKHP010000147.1:0-2938 GCA_039797645.1 Bacteroidota bacterium | reverse complement strand
TACCCTTCAACCTCTATCGACAATTCGCCACCTGCCTGCGTCACCACCACCTCTTGCGGGTCGTATTGGTACCCTGTCAGGAAATCCAGATACGTCGGAGGTAAATAATAGCACCGTGCCTTTAGGAACGCTTTTTCGGCCTCGGTAAGTCGCAGCAGCTTCATGTTTACAATTTCAGCCCGAAGCCTATCCGCAAAACCATTTGGGAAAGCCGTGCCGCCCCTGTTAACAAAGCCGTAGCGCACCTCGGCCCTTGGGAACAATTTCACAACCGCATGTTGCATTGTGAATTTGTACAAATCGTTATCTAATAGTGAGTTAAGAATCATATTATTTTATACCGTATCTGATTAATACTTTAGAAGTATAGGTAATTTTTTTAAACCCTATTTCCTGTGGCTCTGCAGAATCTTCCGACGCATAACTTTTTGCCATCGTATTTCGCATCAGCGGTGCATACGGCTGAAAAGCCTCTTGTTCTATAAAATACAAAGGCATACCAAGCTGGTTACCAATAGCTTCCACCAAATAGATAGCCTTTTCTTTCGCCGCCTTTGCCGCTTTGATCCGGGTTTCACGCATAATCTTTTCCTTCAGGCTGTTACCAATTTTCACAATCTGCACATTACTCAAATCTTTATCTCTCAGCTTTACAAGCAATTTTGCCACAGATGCCGCACTGGCAAGTCTCAAATTAAACGTTTTTACAGTTTTCACCAGATCCGCCTTCCACCAGTTCGAATCGTAAGCACTCAGTGCATCTTGAAGCACTAAGTTTTTAAGGTCGATACCCAATTCGTTGAGAACAGCCTGCAATTGTTTCTCTTTCTGTTCCACACTCATTTTCTTACCCTCAGTCTCATTCAACACAATCTGAAGATCAATCTCATCGGGTTCAACCTCTGTTTCAGCCACGCCCGTTACTTCAATAAAAGGCAGCGCAGTTTCCTGAGCAATGGCTGCCCAAGCCACGAACACGAAGCACAAAGCAATCATAAGTTTTTTCATATTCTATCTGATTTTGAATTAAAACACTTTTTAACGTACAGAAAAGAGCCAAGCACTAAAATAGCCCAAAACATACAGCTAAGATAAGTTTTTTCGTACATTACACCACAAACGCACACATAACACTGAAAACATGAACCATCAAATCACAACAATATGAAACACTTATACAATAATCAGCATAAAAAAACGGCATAAATTAAGCATAATTAAAGTTTTACCTAACTTCGAGACGCAAACCACACATGAAAACACAAATTCTAGTATTGCTCCTTCTTTGTAGCACAAGCCTATTGGCCCAGCACGAACCGCGCGAATACATACAGCTCAGCAACATCAGCTACCTAAACGACACCACCAAGGCCGATGCCTACCAACAAAGCCGCTGTAAGCTCGATATCTATTACCCCACAGACACAAACGGTTTTGCCACCGTAATTTGGTTTCATGGCGGTTCGCTACAAGAAGGCGAAAAATACATCCCCGCTCAATTACAAGACCAACAAATCGCCATAGTGTCAGTAAACTATCGGCTCAACCCCAAGGTACAAAGCCCCGCTTATATCAACGATGCAGCTGCCGCAGTTGGCTGGGTGTATCGGCATATTGCCCAATATGGCGGCAGCACCCAGAAGATATTCCTATCTGGCCATTCCGCCGGCGGATACCTCACACTCATGTTAGGATTAGATCCCAAGTATCTGGCTCACGAAGGCATCAGCACTTCCCAATTAGCCGGAATCATTCCATTTAGCGGACAAACACTCACCCACCTCACCATTCGCGAAGAACGCAAACTTGCACCCACACAATTAGTTGCCGACAGTATGGCACCTATTTACCACACCGCCAAGGGTTTCCCACCCACAATCCTCATCACGGGCGACAGAGAGTTCGAAATACCCTGTCGTTACGAAGAAAACGCACTTCTTTGCGCCCAGCTCAGATTTGTAAATCCACGTCATGTAAAGCTGTACGAACTAAAAGGCTTCGACCACGGCACCATGGTAGCCCCTGCGTGCCTACTCTTGCTGCATCAAATTCACGCCATACTTTCCCAAAAACCCTAAGTTTGTTAGTTCCCGTTTGCCAATCAACGCTGTTAAAATGGACGCAAAGCCACAAATAAATTTCAGAACCAAGCCACCATCCATCCGATTTTCGCTCCATACTTCAGCATAGATTTAGAAAAACCAGACCCAATCTTTTTTTTTAAAACAGCAACCATTTTATGCCTTGTTTGTTTGGAAAATAAACTATTAGTCGCTTTATTAGCCAAAAGAATCCACCAGATTAATAATTAATACAACGACATGATAAAGAGTTCTTCTTTCGATCAGAAGGCTGCCAATTGGGACACAGCCGAAAAATTATCGAGATCCGAGGCAGTAGCCAATTTCGTACTAGATCGCTTTGAATTACAAGACCACCTCAGCGTAATCGATCTCGGATGTGGCACTGGCCAACTTTCGTTTTTGCTGACACGCACGGCGAAATCACTAATTGGGGTTGACAATTCGAAGGGAATGCTAGAGGTCTTCGACCAAAAAATTCAGCAATTGGGTATTAAAAATGCCAAGAGCAAACTCGTTGACATGGAGCAAGGGCTAAAAGGGTTGCCCAAAGCCGATTTAATTGTGAGTGAAATGACAATGCACCATATCCCCAATATCGACAACTTTTTGGCCAGTTGTTTTGCACTTACCGAGCCAGAAGGTGCGCTGATTATTGCGGACCTCGATGCAGAAGACGGTAGCTTCCACGACGACAATGCGGGAGTGTACCACCAAGGCTTTTCTGCTGAATATATGCGTGAAGCTTTTGAAAAGGCAGGATATACCGATGTAGATACCGAAAAAGTATTTGTGATTAAAAAAGAAACAGATCAAGGCCGCAAGGTGTACAATATTTTGGCGACTATTGGCTTTCG
>JBDKHP010000146.1:0-3404 GCA_039797645.1 Bacteroidota bacterium | reverse complement strand
CTAATATATGCCTGAGATTTCGCGATTTTATGGACTAATTATTTTGATGAACTTTAAGGATCACGCACCACCTCACTTTCACGTTTGGTACGGTGATTATAAAGCCATAGTAACAATTAAGGATGGTGTTATTAAAGGTGAGATGCCCCAGCGTGCTTTGAAAATGATTTTCGAATGGCTCGAAATCCATCGTGATGAGCTAATTATAGACTGGGAACTTGCCCAAAAGGGAGAATACCTTAGAAAAATCGAACCTTTAAATTAAGAAAAATGTTTCTCGAAGTAAGACAAGCCAAATATTTAGAGGACTTCTTGGTCTTCGTAGAATTTAACAATGGTGTAACAAAGACAATCAATTTAGAAAATGAACTTGTCGGGAGCATCTTCGAACCTTTGAAAGACAAGAATTATTTCAAGTTGTTCAGCGTAAAATTTAATACCATTGAATGGGAGAATGGGGCAGATTTTGCCCCAGAATACTTGTATGAAATTGGGAAGCCAACTCTCGAAAACTACTCGACAATACCCGATACACAACCCTAATTTTTTTCTCCATCTAAATCTGATAGCTTGTTTTCGTGTAGTTGAATGCTATTTAAAACAAAGAACGTTCGACAACTGTTGGCTAGTTGTCGCTTTGTCCTCGTTTGTAATGCCCTGGGGGACAGTGCGAATGCAGTTGAGGCAAGTGAGTTAACCCTCTTACTTATTTTTCGGGCGTTGGTTTATGTGGCGAAGGGATAATTCTGGGGCGACTTTGTTCTATCTGGATTGGGATGGTGTCGAAAGTTAAGGACTGCTTACTAATATGCAACTTAACCATCAGGCCGTGAGTGTTGATGGGTTTGGTTTGGTCGAATACAAAATTGCCAATGCTGTAGAAAATGGGTTTTCCGTGATAAATTTCGGTGGTTTGTACGGTGTGGGTGTGGTGGCCTATTATGCAGTCGGCACCAGCGTCAATGGCTTCGTGGGCTTGCTGTATTTGTTGAGGGTTTGGTTTGAGAGTGTGCTCCAAGCCCCAATGTAACTGTAAGATAATAAATGCATTAGGCTGTTCTTTCCGGAGAAGCCTCACCTGCTCGGAGATTTGGGCTAGTCCTGCTTCACAGACGCATGGACGATCTTCGAGATAGGGCCAATTTTCCGACCCAACTAGCACAGAGCTTATGAGATAGATGTGTCGTGGCTCAATGGTGAGGAGTTGTTCGTGACATGCTTCTTGGGCGTTGTTGCCATAGCCCACGGGTATCATACAAGTGGTTTGGATGTTAATATAGGTGTCGGTGAGGCCGTCGCGACCTTGATCCATGCTGTGGTTGTTGGCCAAATTGAGGTGTGTAATACCGTGCGTTTTCAGGAAAACCAAATATTCGGGTTCGGCACGGAAGATAAATCGCTTGTTGATAGGCGCTTGGATTTTGGTAGCTGGGCATTCGAGATTGGCACAAACGAATTTACTGGAACGAAAAACGGAGTCGATTTCGGAACCCCAAAGGGAGTCGATCCCTAGATGTTCAATGCGTTCGCGGACGCCACGGTCGAGTAGTAAATCGCCAACGAATGTGAGTGTGGTAACTTGGTTTTCTTCTGCGGTGGAACTGCCGTTGCATCCCGTCGCCAGATTCAGGAGTATGATGTTGATTAGGAATAGTTGCACCAATGAAGTGAATCTGAAGTGAAATGCCATATCAAATGAGTTGGATTATTCTTTCATGAAAATTTGTAATGCTTTGATACTGTCTGTATTACGGACTATATATTTTGTAAAATCAAGTCCAAACTGCGCCCATTTGTATTCAGCAAGCAGAAATTTGCCGTTTCGTTCGCGTTCGATACTGCGTATGCGCGCACCTTGGCTGGTTTGTAAAAATCGGAAATCGGAGATGGGTTGCCCCAAACCAGAACCCATCCAAAGCGGACGGATATAGCCTTCGAAGTTCTTGAATATGAATAATCGTTTGCGAACGAGGGTGTCAAAATGCGTCCGTTTGACTACTCCTACGAGTATGTCGGTGCTACCATCCTGGTCAATATCGCCCAACTGAAATTGATATACAGGATAAGGTAAAGTCCAACGATTGGTTGTTGAATCTGTTTTCAGTTGTATGATATGCAAGGTGTCGTTTATGCTAATCAGTTGAATATCTGGATATTTAACTTTTGGCTGACAGGCTACAATTAAACAAACAGCAACAATACACAATAAACCGAGACTGTTTTTTACTATACGTATCATACGATTTTGAGTTCGCTTACACCGTTGCTTTTTTTGAGAATCTGTATTTGTGTACCGATACGTTCTTTCATGTTTTCGACGTGCGAAATGACACCGATCATTTTACCAGAGGCTTGGAGCGTTTCGAGGGTTGTAATGACAGTTTGCAGGGTTTGTTGGTCCAGTGTACCAAAGCCTTCGTCGATAAATAATGAACCAATGTGGACGTTCTTGCTGGCCAAATCGGAAAGACCCAATGCCAAAGCCAAACTGATGAGAAACTTTTCGCCCCCGCTACTGGTTTCTATAGACCGACACTGATCCGTCTGGTAATGATCTACGAGGACAAAGTTTAGTTCTTCGCCGCCTTTGCTCATGCTGGGCATGTACAAGGAGTAGCGTCTGTTTAGTTTTGCCAAGTGGATGTTGGCCAACTGTATGAGGTTGTGGAGGGTGAGGCGTTGCACGTATTTATTGAATGAGTCTTTTGTACCGCCTAAAAGTTCGAGTAGGGTTTTCCACAGGCTATGGTGTGCGTCTTGTAGTTCAATTTCGGCCACGATACCTTGGTTTCGGCGTTTAATTTCGGCATCGAGTTGTAGCTTGTGGTTCAGTTCCCCTTGGCGGGTGTGAATTCTTGCCTTTTCTGATTTTTGGGTTTCTGCTGTTTGTTCAGCTTCCGACTGGGCGCACTCAAAATCTTTGGAACAAAGCAATTCCGCGCGTTTTTGGGTCAGTTGTGTAAGTCGTGTCTTGAGTGAAAGCCTTGTTTCGTGTAGTTTCTGGAAGATACCTAGGTGTGATACCAATACTGTTTGGGGTAATATAGCGGCTATAACTTCCTGAACGGTGGTGAATTGTGTGGGCATATATTCGGCCTGTAATTGTTGCCATGCTGCATGAAGCTTGGGCGTAAGCTGTTCTATATCAATACGAAGTAACTCTAACTTGGTGCTGTGTTCGGTGTGTTGTTTGTGGCTTGCGTCCCAAGTCGATTTTGTCTGGCTAAGTACTCCCGCATACTGTTGGAGCTTTGAGTGAAGTTCACTTCGTTTACTGTCGGTACTTATCTGATTGGGCAGCAAGGCTTCGCGTTTGATTAAGGCCGTGTCGATAATGGCGTGCAGGGTGAGCAAGTCGTTGTTTGTAGCAATAAGCTCCCCGTTTTTCTGCTGCACGGATGCTT
>JBDKHP010000145.1:0-5677 GCA_039797645.1 Bacteroidota bacterium | reverse complement strand
GGCTACAGCTCCTTATCCTTATTTTTTTTCACTCGCTCGGTTTTGTTTTTTTTGCTTTCGGGTGGCATTTTTTCTGGAGGATCGAGGCAAAATGAAAAATGCAGGAACGCGTCCTGCATTTTGGGCTTATAAGTAATAAGCATATAACAATGTCGCTTTTTGCATACAGCCATTACCACATTACGAATGCTATAAGGAATTAATCATTCACCATTAACTTATACCAAATTGATGGCTTCTATTTTGTCGAGGCCGATGTGGATGGCTTGTTCGTTGATGGGAATGAGGCGGTGGTGTCGGGCGGGTAGCGATTTTTTGAGCCCGGCGTGGACGCCTTCCATTTTTACGACGGGTTTTATTTTGAGAAATGCGCCGAGTACGATCATGTTGAAGGTCTTGGGGTTGCCCATTTCGGTGGCTTCTTTGGCGGCGGCGATGTGGTAGATGTTGATGTCGCGTCGTTCGGGGAGGCGGTGAAGGCCGTTGGAATCGTAGATGAGTGTGCCGCCGGGTTTTACTTTGTCTTCGAATTTATCGAGCGATTGTTGGTTGAGGGCGATGACGGTGTCGTACATTTTGAGTACGGGGGAGTTTACTTTTTCGTCGCTGATGATGACCGTTACGTTGGCTGTTCCACCGCGCATTTCAGGGCCGTAGGCTGGCATCCAGCTTACTTCTTTGCCGTCCATAACGCCAGAGTAGGCGAGTATTTTACCCATGGATAATACGCCTTGTCCGCCAAAACCGGCTATGATGATTTCTTCTGTCATTTTTGTGTGGTTTTTAGGGTTCTTGTATGCCGATGTCTTTGATGTCGCCAAGTTTGTAGAAGGCGAGCATGTTTTCGTCGAGCCATTCGTTGGCGTGTACGGGATCCATCTTCCAGCCTGAATTGCAGTTGGTTACGATCTCGATAATTGTGGTACCACGTTTCTCGCGTTGGTACTGAAATGCTTTGAGGATTGCTTTTTTTGTCTTGCGTACGAGGGCTGGTTTGTGTACGGCTTGGCGTGTGGCATAGGCTACTCCGGGGAGTTGCGCCAAGAGTTCCGTCATTTTTATGGGGTGGCCTTGTGTGGCGACGTCGCGGCCATAGGGCGATGTGGATGCCCGCATTCCGGCGAGGGTGGTGGGTGCCATTTGGCCGCCTGTCATGCCATAGATGCCGTTGTTGACGAAGATGACGCAGATGTTTTCGCCTCGGTTACTTACATGTACGATTTCGCCGGTGCCGATGGCGGCTAAGTCGCCGTCGCCTTGGTAAGAGAATACGAACTTGTCGGGGAAAACGCGTTTGATCCCTGTGGCTACGGCAGATGCACGTCCGTGGGCTGCGCCTTGCATGTCGATGTCCATGAAGTCGTAGGCGAGTACAGAGCAGCCAACGGGTGCTACGCCGATGGTTTGTTCGGTGATGTCCATCTCCTCGATTACTTCCATCAGCAGGCGGTGTATTACGCCGTGTCCGCAGCCGGGGCAGAAGGAGAGGGTGGTATCTACGAGGTTTTTGGTTTTCGAGAATACCAGATTCTCGGGTTGTATGATGTCTTTAATGTCCATGTTATAAGTCTTTTACAAATTGATGAAGGGCTTCCACTATTTCGTCGGGCGTGGGTATCATGCCGCCATAACGGCCAAAGTGCTGTACGGGAACGCGGTCGCGAACGGATAGGCGTACGTCTTCGATCATTTGACCGCTACTCATTTCGACAGAGAGTATGCCTTTTACTTGGGCTGAAAGTTCTAACAAACGGCTTTCGGGGTAAGGCCATAGGGTAATGGGGCGTAATAGGCCGACTTTGATGCCTTCGGCTCGTGCCATTTGGATGGCTTTTTTGCAGAGGCGGGCACTCATGCCGTAGGCGACGAATAGATACTCGGCATCGGTGGTGTGGGTTTCTTCGTAGCGGACTTCGGTTTCTTTTATGGTTTTGTATTTTGCTTGTAGTTTGTGGTTGTGCTTTTCTTGTCGTTCGGACTGTAACTCCAAGGATGTCACCACATTATGGTCGCGCTTTTTTGGTTTCCCGAGGGTCGCCCAGTCGCCATGCAGGGTGTTGATTTCATCTTCCGTCCAGCGGGGTGTTTGGTCGCCAATTTCTACTTTTTCCATCATTTGGCCGATGGCACCGTCTGAAAGTATCAATGCGGGGTTGCGGTAGCGGAAGGCAAGCTCGAAGGCAAGAGCCACAAAATCGTAGGATTCTTGTACGGATTCTGGCGCAAGTACGATGAGCCGATAGTCGCCGTGGCCACCACCTTTTACGGACTGGAAATAATCTGCTTGCGAAGGTTGAATGGTACCAAGCCCAGGGCCTCCGCGTTGTACGTTCACCACCAAGCAAGGTAATTCTGCACCAGCGAGGTACGAAATGCCCTCTTGCATAAGGCTGATGCCGGGCGACGACGAGGATGTCATTACGCGCTTTCCACAGCCTGCTGCCCCGTACACCATATTGATAGAGGCTATTTCGCTTTCGGCTTGTAACACAATCATGCCTGTACGTTTTTCGGGTTGTTCGGCGGTAAGGTATTCCATCACCTCAGATTGGGGAGTAATAGGGTAACCGAAGTAGGCATCAACTCCTGCTCGGATGGCCCCTTCGGCTAGGGCTTCGTTGCCCTTCATTAATCTTAGTTCCTTCATTGATCTGTATTTTCTAATGTTTAGGCTTAAGTATTACATCCTAAAAATATTCTAAATTCGGTGTATTTTGTAGATAATTTTTCTTGTTTATGTTTAGGTAGTGCTGCTTGGTTCCGAATTTGTGCAATTTTCAAGAGTGTATTTGCTGTGAAAAGCTTTAGACTTTCACTCTGTAAACCGTGATAACCGTGTCGGGGCATACCATGGCGCAGTTGGAGCAGCCTGTGCATGACTCCGGATTGGCCATAAAGGCATACTGATACCCTTTACCGTTTACTTCTGCCGACATTGCGATTACATCCGTAGGGCAGGCGGTGGTGCAAAGTTCGCAGCCTTTGCAAGCTTCTTCGTCCACTACGATAGCGCCTCTCATTTTTGCCATAATTCGTGCTTATTTAGTATAGTTTCTACTATTTTATTGAAATATGTGTTGTTTTTTGTTAAAAAAACATCAGATTTAGATACAGAAAAAAATTCACCAATGCGCTTTCTGCATGTCAAATCGTATATTTGAGCATTATCAACAGCTGTATTTCTGGCTTTTTCGTTGGGAAGTTTTGTTCCAATTGTTGAGATTGAATACCCTTGTTGATATAGCATTTTCTCAAAACCGAGTTTTCGTGGCTGTCTGTTGCAAATATAATATAATGGCAAAAACAACTACAATATGTAAAACTTGTAGAATAATATGTCGGTTTAGTATCTTGATGCAGAATCCGTACAATTCTTGTTTGTGCCGGGCTTGGTCGAATATAAAACAGATTGTAATTTATTGTTTATAAGTGTTTTATGTTGTGTTTGTGAGGGGTTTTGTACAGTTATTCTACTATTGTTCAGTTGTGTTCGGTTAATGCTGCTCGTTATTGGTATGTTTAGAAACATATATTTGTTTATTATCTGCTTAAATCTATTCTAATACATCTTGTAATATAAGATTATTTTACTGCACTATCAATGAAAATTAGAATATTTAACTCCCACCCCACTACCTTACCTCTAAATTCCTTCATTATTTTTACAGTCGGAATTATCTTTTTTATGTGCAGCTCCTGTACACAGCATGGTAAGCATCCGTCTAAAGCGTCTGGCATCCATTATTTCCCAAAATTCAAGTCTGCCTTCGTAGAACCTCGAAATGTAGAAGTCTGGCTACCCAGCGGATATTCTCGCACAGATTCCACCAGATATGCCGTAATCTATATGCAAGACGGTCAGAATCTTTTCGACGATAACGATGCAATCGGGAAAGTTGAGTGGGGTGTAGATGAGGCACTTACGCGACTTGCAAACGAAGGAAAAATTCGCCCCTGTATTGTGGTAGGGATATGGAATACGCGCTTTCGTTACTGTGAATACTTACCCCAACAGGCTTTTAAAACGTTCGACACCCTCGCCCAACATGAAATTGTGGAAACTTATGGCAAGCTTCAGTCTGACAATTACTTGCGCTTTATTGTCGAAGAATTGAAGCCATTTATTGATACCACATTTCGCACCCGACCCGATCGCGACAACACCTTTGTGATCGGGTCGAGCATGGGAGGCTTAATTTCCGCCTACGCCTTGGCCCGCTATCCCGACGTTTTTGGTGGAGCAGCTTGCCTCTCAACCCATTGGCCCGTAACGCGATACCTCCGCAACGACAGCCTCACGCCCATAAGGCTCGTTCATTATTTCGGACAGTACCTCCCCCCCGCTTCCGACCACCGTCTGTACTTCGATTACGGTACGCTTTCGCTCGATAGCACCTACGAATATTACCAGATGTTGCTAGACCGCGACCTTACAACGCTCGGATACACACCTGGTTACGATTGGCTTACCCTCAAGTTCGATGGTCACGACCACATCGAAAGCTTTTGGCGACAACGGCTGGATATTCCACTCGAATTTCTGTTGCGCGACGTCCCTGAACTTCGGGCGCAAGACACACCTCCAAGAACAAAACCTCAACCATGGCGTCGTCCGCTTTAAAAAGTACGAAAGCAAGCGTGTCGCATTCAAAAAAAAACAACCATAGCGCAAAAAAAATAAAAATAATTAGGAGCTGTAGCCCAACAATACTTGTAAAGGCGGCTACCGGCTATCCGCTTGTAGTCCTCGCGTTCGGGTACGAAGTCAACTGGAAGCCTTTGTATTCCAGTCGAATAGCATCAGCTTGCTGACACCGCATCACACCGCTGTGGGCTACCGCTACTATCCGGGCTAGTTGTAGCGGCAGCACCATCTGTAACGCCAGAATCACGCTGGGCATACCGAGTGCTTGGCCTTTGGCCATGAAATTTCTACGCCCGACAAGCCTGCGGCTTGCCTAAAAGCCCCAATTCTCCGGTTTATCCCGTCATTCCATCTGCAACAAGAAGGCTCACGAGCTAAAAAGTACGACATTGCAATTGCAACCTCTTAACTTGAAAATTAAAATATGAAAACAATTTGCAATATTTCAATTTTGATGTATTTTTGCTATTGAACTTATTTAACCTTATCTGAGATGTTAATCGAATTCAATATCGAGAATTTCCTTTCGTTTAAAGATCATACGACACTGTCAATGGTAGCCGCTAAATCTTTCAAAGAGCAGGAAAATAGCCATCTAATTCAGATTGATGCAAAGCTAAAATTGCTGAAATCTGCTATCGTTTATGGGAACAATGCAAGTGGAAAAAGTAATCTTCTTGAGGCAATTGGTTTTATGAAAGCAATAGTATTAAATTCATTCAGGGATGCGCTAATGGATAATGCTGAGCGGAAATTTCCCCTAGAAAAGTTTGCATTGAATACAGAGTCCGAGAGAGAAAGTAGCTATTTTGAAATTTCGTTTATTCAACATGGTAGTAAATATCGTTATGGATTTGAGATTGATTACGATAAGATTGTTTCCGAATGGCTTTTTCATACTACGACTAAAGAAGTTTATCTTTTTAAAAGAGAATTGCAACATATTGAAGTCAATAAATCAGCTTTCAAAGAGGCCTTAGGAAAAGAAGAGGATGTGAAAGATAATGTCTTATTCATCTCACTTCTAGCAAC
>JBDKHP010000144.1:0-3258 GCA_039797645.1 Bacteroidota bacterium | reverse complement strand
GACGAGCCTAAATTCACCACAACTTTCGTTTTGGGGTGTGCCAAAAGGTAAGCTGCCTTAATATCGTCTAGCACATACCGTAGGTTTCCGGCGGCTGCAATTTTAATTGTTTGTGCTTGTAGGCCGACGCTGCAAATAATACAGAATGCAAGCAATAAAGTGTGGATGCGTACTTTTTTGAATATGTTCATGGTTTCTCGCATGGTTTCTGGTTTAAAGTCGAATTATTAATTTGCAATTTGTGGCGTTTTATACAATTGTGGGCGAACAGTAAACATTACATAAGCATATTCTGGTGTATGTTGTGTTTTGCCCTCTAGTTTGAAATATTTTTTGGTAGAGCTGTTGGTAAAATACCTACAATATCCGGCCTGAATGGCAATTTCTTTCGACACCGTGTAATTCAACACCAAATCGAGTTCCTCGCCCATATTTTTGTTTGTTTTTTCTGTTTTGTACACAAAATCTTTTTGCAGACTGAAGCTATGCCCCACAAGTTCGGCACTCATTTTTTTGCCAAATTTGCATTCTACACCCACAAAATAGTTCACCAAACCTTGGTTTGGAAGTGCGGTATAAAAGTCCATAAGCCCGTTCAGACTGTGCGACAATCCGTACATTCTCGTGAAGGTATGCGAACTACTAGCATCCAAATCTGGCGCACTACCCGAATACACATCCGTACCCAGTTTACACTTTAACGCTGGTGTAATTTTGTAGCTCAGTTTTGCGCCCACCAAATACGCATCCAGATTCGCAAGTCCATCTTGGTACACTTTGGTCGGGTTTTTCCCCGATTGTTTGTAGCCCGACACAACAAGCCCCCATGCCGACGAATCACTTTCATAAGTAAAAGTTCCACCCACAGTATAACGCGGAAACAAAGTCTTAAAATTTGTTTTTTTCTCGAAAGCATCACAAACTGCTATCAACGAAAGTGTTGTGCTGGGAGTAAAGTGCTTTGAAATCCACAAAAAGCCCATTGTTTTGTAATTTTGCTTGGACGTATAAGTGTAAGCCCTATTGGCCAACGTATCACTTACATTGTTGTAGGCAAGCCCCAAATGCACTGAAGCGAAAGGATGCTCAAATTTCAGAATAGCCATGTCGTGGGCCAACCCCGTGTTGCTCCAGTTAAGCGGTGAAAAAATCCGCTGATCGTCGTATTTTAGGCTCTGCCGACCAACTTGCAGTGTAAGTCCCGAACGGATGAGGTAGGAAAACCAAGCCTCAAAAAGTTCCATTTTCGAGGCATTTGTTTTACCGTCAGTATTGCCCCAGATTCTGGCATCCTGCAACGACAAATGCACATTCAGTAACTGTGTTTTGTAATCGGCATTGAATCTCGAGCGTTGCAATGTCAGAAAAGCGGCGTCGGAAGTTTCTACAAGCGGCCCTTTATACCCACTTCGGTACTCCGAACGCGGGCGAATTTCGGCATCAATCGTAGTCTGAGCTAAAGAACTAAGGCTAGTTAAAATTAGCATCAAAAAGGCAAGTTGAACTTTGAAATTTTTCATAATCGGTATAAATTATAGTGTAGTATTCTTCATTCCTAGTTTCAACCAACACACTACTGCTGGTCGAAACGATCGTCAGATCGGATTGTCGTAATATCGATATTTGTCTGTGCATCCAACCAACCCGAAACAGCGTTCTCGCGGTTGTCGAAACGCGCAAAAAATGGTTTAATATCTATCAGCGGACTTCCGTTGAGCATATCCACACCTTCCAAAAACAGCACATTACCCTCAATGTGCAATAATTTCACCGTCGAAATACCAATCGCGTTGGGGCGAGCAGGCGAACGGGTCGCAAAAACGCCCCGCGCCACGGTATCCATAAATGGCACCACACTCAGTTTAGGCGTTGTAATTTTATGGAAATGGTATAGCAGAATAATATGCGAAAACCCCTCCAAATCCTTCAATCCCTCGGTGAAATCGGGATCTAACTCAATCGTACCCAACACATTCATAGCCCCAGAAGGTTGAATGGGCATCTGCGCAATTTCCGTGAATGGCGTCTTAATAATCCCAATTGGCCGAATAATAATTTCTGTAAACATGCCTTAAATATTGTGTGTCCAACATGGGTCGGAGACCGTACATCTCCGACCGTTATAAACTTGAAAAGATAACGAAAGTCAAAAAAAATCAGAAATTAATTTCCACGTTCAGTTTCTGCACCAAACGCTGTATTTCCGATTCAATTTGCTGATACTCCCAAATCAGACGCTTGCCAGACTCCGAAATTTCTGCACCTCCGCCATTAGAGCCACCACGGTGTTTTATCACAATGGGAGCCGTCGATAATTTGTTCATTTCGTCAATTAAGTTCCAAGCGTGTTGGTACGAAATTTTGAGACTTTTTGCCGCACTCCGCAAACTTCCAGACTCCGCGATTTCCCTCAGAAGTGCAATTTTAGCCGGACTCAGAAAATTCTCGCCATCTTTTTGTACAGCAATCTTGCACTCAATTTTCAGCATACTAAGAACATTTACAATGACTATCGTTGCAATCGCAATTCGTACCGATAATTACCTCAGTCGATTTAATTACCGCAAAAGCCTCATCGCCAACCTTCAATTTCAGGTCATCAATCGCATCTTTCGAAATAATTGCCGAAATAACATTCCCATTGCCCAAATCGAGCAAAACTTTCGCGGTAATGAGTCCTTCTTCAACTTTCAGGATCGTGCCTTTTAGCTGATTTCTTGCACTTAGTTTCATACAAATTAAAATTTAGTTTGTTAACGCCCAGCCAAAAAGCAAAGCCGATGCCAAAACGGATAACACCCAAGTAAGCAAACACTTGAAAAAAACAGAAAACAGAAACACTTACATAAATGTCGAAAAAAACAACATAATCCTACCAAAATGAAGGAAAATTCTGTACAAAAACAACAAAGAGCTTCCACACAAAAAAACATACAGTTTAGTCCAAATCATCCTCCACATTGGGCGACAAAATTCCATTAAAAGCCGCAATCTGATTCCGAAAAGCTTCAATCGTACGCATACGCAAATAATCAAACCAATCCTGATCAGAATCCGAAAACCGAACAATTTCCTGGAAATTTCTAAAAGGTTTCGACCTATTCAAGGCATCTAACAAACGTCCACGAAGCGTTAAGTCTTCAACCGTTTTCGCAAAATCATGCATAAATTCATACTGCTGATTCGAGTAAATTTGCTCAAATTCAAAATAATCGACACCATTTGCCTCATACTCATTTACATCGGCCTCATAATCCT
>JBDKHP010000143.1:0-3287 GCA_039797645.1 Bacteroidota bacterium | reverse complement strand
CAGACGTTGGGACTCGCCCATGTAGGAATGGAATTCTATAAACAAATGCGCGACGTGTTCCAAACGATCGGCACAGTCGGCAAGTACTTCATACTCAGCACCTTCAATGTCAATCTTGAGCATGTCGATATGTGTGTATTTCTCTAGTTCGTTGCGTAAGCGTACGGACGGAAGCTGTTGTTTCTGCCCTTGTGCGAAAATTCCGCCACCGTCGGCACCTTCACTGGCCATTTCGATGCCTTGGTTGTGAATCCAAAGTGCCTTATTTACAATTTGTACACCCGTGAGTTTGTTCGAGGCAACGTTCTGTTCTAGGTAACGGGCAATAAGCGGATCTGCCTCGTAGGCTATTACCTGCGAATTTGGGTATAAATGCTTGAAATACATTACCGAACTGCCAACATTCGCACCACAATCGAGAATAATAGGTTCCGGTGTCTGGGTATGAAAAAGGTAGTTTTCGTCGGTAAAAATATCTTTGTATTGCCATACAAACGAAGCTGCATCGGGTAACGAAAAGTGCATTCCGTCGGTGTGAATTGCCAGAGGGTCGAAGCGTTTGCGCCCTGAGTACCTTAATAAAAGCCACATAAAGATGCGCTGCCGACGGTGGGTAAGAAAAAAATGTAGCTGTTTGAAAGTCCGTTTGAGAAAAAGTATCATCCTAATTTTATTACATATTGAAATGCCTTTTTATAGCCGTCTATAACTGTTCCGATGTGGATTTCATCTCGAATAATAGCCGTAGAAGCTTCGCCCATTTGCGTGAGTGTAAGAGGGTCGGTGATAATATCATTAATTACTTCGGCCAAGGAAACTACATCACCGTGGGTGAAATAACGTCCGTTTATACCCTCACGAACAAGATGCTTCTCCGTGCCGTCGCAAACTGAACATACCACAGGTTTGCCAAAAGCCATCGCCTCGTTAATAGACAAGCCCCCCATGCCCGCAAGCACATAAAGTGCAGATTCATTGAGGTATCGCCCCAAGTCGGTGAGCTTATAAACGCCACCCACAAATTTTACATGACGCTCTATATCGAGGCGTTTTGCCTGGTCTTGGAGTGTTGTCATTTCAGGGCCAGTGCCAATTACGACCAATTCGGCATCTGGAATAGAGGGTAATATACGTGCGAGTGCGTCAATCAGCAAATCGACACGTTTCCATTTCACCAACCGACCAACGTGTAAAATACGGTGCGGGTTTGGGGGTAAAATAGTTGGTAGGTCTGCAATATACGCCCGAGCTTCAAAAAGTTCGTCGGTATCTGGCGAATTGTAGGTAACAAAAACGCTCTCTGGTTTCGCACCATACGTTGCCACCAAGGGAGCGGCACCCTCTATATAATGTACATGGGCATCGGCGAGCAAGCCATAGTACAAACGCCTACTGAAAGTGAGGAACTGAATCTTCAGCCCGTACAAAACACCCAATTCTGGAATTACGTAATCTTCATTCACCCGAAGCACATCAGGATTCTTGTAATACGCATTCGCTTCTTTGCGGGCAGGCAGCATAAAGGGAATGTCTTTGAATATAAGACGAATACCCTTCCGCTTAAGTTTAAGCCACAACAAAGGGAAGTAGATGAAACCCAGCACATAAGGCCATACAGTAACTACAATATCGGGCTTTTCAATGTCTATCAACTCACTTAGATTCCGAAAAAATGCTTTTCCGTACCACGTGTTGTACTCAGGTAGGCGAATCACACGAAACAGCAAACCATCTTCGGCTTGTTTTACGCCCGCCCCCAGTGTTTGTTGATTCTGCTCGGGAGCGAGTACCACAATATCCAAATCAGGTTCCTGTTGTAATTTATTCAGTACTTTGTTATAGTAATGAGGTAGGCCCCCGAAGGTAAATAATACTTTCATGCGACTGACGGATATTTGACTAAGATTTCGGACGTAAAGATTCTATTTTTATTCCAAACAACACGAATACGCACCAAAACTTTACGACAAATGTCAATTTTTCAATGCACATAAAGTGTGGCTGCATTATCTATATTTCTGACTTGAATTCGCTTGGGGGAAATGAGTCGCTAGGTAATTTTTTGCATCAATTCCATTTTCACGCAACAGCTCACATGCTCTTTCCACCTGTTTAAGCACCACTTTATTCTGTTTGGCTTCCGGGATCGCAAGCGTAAATGCATCGCGAATATACTGCCCCGATTGAATTGTGTCTGGCATCAGATGGGTGTAAAACTCTGCCATGTCAAGTATTACACCAATCGTGTCGGTCAGATATTTCTCAGGCGATTGTTTGTAAAGTCCTCGGTACAAGTTCAATGCATCGCGGTAGAACTGACGTGCCTCCGAGAGTCGCTGTGTTTTAAGACAAAAATACGCCATGGTATGCAAAGTTCGGGCAATATCCCCAGCAAACAATTTACCGGCAGCATAAAGGGTCTGTCTATGGTGAAATACAAGTTCCATATGCGCAAAAGCTTTCTCAAACTGCTCGTTTTCCACAAAGAGCTTGGCAAGTTGATTGTGAACATACGCAAGCTCGCCAAGGTACGCCTCGGCTTGTGAATTAGCGAGTTCATCCACAATCAATCTATACGATTCGAATGTCGCCAGAGCCTCTTCAATTTTACCATGAAGCCGCTGTAATACCCCCAACTGAGAAAGAATATCCAGCCCCAAAGAAGTATTTTGCGCACCAAATTCATAAGGCAAATCATTTATCCGGTCGAAAGCCTCAAGCAAATCCTGTTCCGCTGTATGAGTATCATCTGTGTGCAAATGACAAAGTGCAAGTTCCAAGAGCGACTCAGCCAATAAAGGCGCAAAGGTTTCGGCATCGAAAGCCGCCAGCTCTTCGCGCGTATGCACCGCCATTTGCAATCGCGGAATAGCCTCCTGGTAGAAACCATCTTCTGCAAGCGACTTCCCTATTTGGTGTTCGATGCTTGCCACCTTAGATTCAAACTGTTCGGGGCGTTTGTCGGCCAATATTTTCGCAATATTGAGAGCCTCTTCCCAATACACCCGCGACTCCGCCTTGCGCGAAGCCACAGAAAGCATATCGCCCCAATTAAACAAAATTCGAATCAACTGCGGCAAATATTCATTCGGCGATTTATACGCCAAAGCTCGCTGAATCTGAAGTGCCTCATTATACGCAGCTTCCGCCATGTCCAGCGAATCATTATGCTGATGCACCCGTGCCAAATCGCAAAGTGCAGCCGTCAGTTCAGGTAAATAAACCGTAGGAGCCTCAGCCGCGAGCTCCCTCAATATCAACAAAGATTCGTGGTAAGAAGTAAGAGC
>JBDKHP010000142.1:0-5864 GCA_039797645.1 Bacteroidota bacterium | reverse complement strand
TCAACTCTATTTTGGGCTATATGTACGAAGGTGACAACCATAAGGCCGACCTGGTGCTTGTAAATTTCGCCCAGCTAATTCGTCAACATTTTGAGAACAATCAGCGTGAAATGGTTTCGCTAACCGACGAGTTGGACTTTCTGAGTAAATATGTTCAGCTGGAACAAATACGCTCAAGTTTCGGCTTGGAATACGATTTGTATATTCCGCCCGACCTGAAATCTCAGCTGTACGCCTATCAGATACCAACCATGATTGTGCAACCAATGCTCGAAAAAGTAATTTGGAAACAACTTGCGCCAAAATTGGCAACTGGTAAACTATGGATTCGTATCGCGAAAGAGGCCGAATGTATCGTGTTTACCATCTCAGACAACGGGGTTCATACCCCCCCGAGCGATTCTTCTACCAGCGATATGCGCTATATGGAGCGTATAAGTTTGTACAATTCTCGGTTTGATCATCCTATCACGCTAGATTATTTCGAGAGCAAAGTTGATAGCGGTATCGCCAACTCGCTGCGCATGAACTTGCCTTTTCAAAGCACAAAATCCGTATGACTATGCACAAAAATGCAACAGACCAAACAAGAATTACCGATTATGGTTTTGTATTCGACCTGTCGGTTCTCGATCCATCCTGTTTTCTGTTCCGGTGTGTGGCCAAGGATAAAAAGCAACAACCGCTGCTAGATCTGGGAAATATAAAACACTATGTGGCTCAGAACACCATCCAATCAGAATGTTCGCAGAAACCAGTTGTGATATTTTCCATCGGCGAAACCGTACTGACGGAACAAACGAACATCAGTAAAATACTCAGCATTTTAGTACAATCGCTTCAGCTACAAGCCGTTTACACCGTCTATAACCAAGAACGACTCCGGTTGGTTGCCAAACTCGCTTTGGGCTTCGATCCGTTTCTGCCGATTTATATTGCCGAAAGCATAGAAGAAGCTCACGCGGCAATACTCGCCCCATATGTTCAGATTAACGATCTGAATATTAAACGCGACGAAATTCTCCATTCTGCACAACACGCCAAGTTCTACGAACTCTGGGAAACAACCCATAGTATAAGGGTATGGGCGGGACTGAAATACCGCGTGTTGGCCTATAAAGATTGGACCCATATTAGTGTAGCAGGCGATTTCTCTTGCCATATAACAGTTATAGAAGGCAAAATACTCTATTTGCGACTGGCAGGCAAAGTTGGACGCGATTTCATCAAAGGCATAAAGGCCGTTCTGGATCGGTTGTTTGCAGAACTCGATTCTGCCTTTCTTCGCTACTATTATATTTTCGATCTTGCGGCGCTCGATACAAGCCTACGATCCAATTTCGCACTTTACACCAGTAGCGATTTTTATAAATTACTACAGCCCATACACTTTAGCATAATAGCAGCAAGCAGTATTACCCGGTCTATCGTGGCACTTCAGGCTAAAATCAGCAAAACTAACAGACCACGTTTGTCTAAATATGCCACCTTAACCGACGTTTTCAGCAACCTCTCCCACATACTTGAGCATACGAGGTTTCACGAGTTACCGCTTTACCAACAACACAGTACAAAATCGAACAAACAATTGGCCTTCGAAAACTGGATACACCAACACAATATCGAATTAGGCCGCGAAAAAATGCTGCTAACCATCAACAATATCAATTGGCAAGAGCACAAAATCCTGATGCCAGAATATGGTCATTTAGTTACCTACAACGATATTTTTGAAGTACTCGATATCGTAAGGCTCCGAATAGACGCCACTTGGAACAAACAACAAACCAAAAATTGGCAACTCCAGATGCTCAAAGAGAAAGGCCTTCGTTCCCAATTCGATCCGCATTTCATATTCAACCTACTCAACGCGTTTCGGCCCCTTATAGCCGACAATAACCAAGAACTACTCCAAGAATTGCTCAACGACTTCTCCGATCTCATCCGAATGCTCATCGAAAACAGCCTGATGGATCAAGTATCCCTGGCCACAGAAATAGCCTTTCTACGGCTCTACGTAAAGCTTGAAAGTTATCGTTATGAAGGCTATTTCGATGCCGTTTTTGAGATACAACCAACTGTTGCAAGCAGAATTGAAGAAATATCCTTACCTCCATTCATTATTTGGCCCTATTTAGAACAAGCCATTTGGGAGCGCATACTTCCCGCAAATACCTTTTGCAAACTTCATATACAATTCAGCATTTACAACGATTCCCTAGAATGCAGCATCACCGACGACGGATTGGGCTTCGATGCCAACAAAAGCAGTTCCTTGGCAAATATTCGCCAACCCAAAATGGAAGCACACCACAATAGGCTTCAATTACTCGACGAAATTCAAGAATTCAAAATAAAAATATTTCGCGTAGAAACAACCAAACAACAGACAGAGCGTCCGAACACCAAACTCATTATCCGCATTCAGCAAGAATGTTTGTAATTCGCCACAACGAACCAACACATAAGCACACAATGACAAACACCATCCGCGCAATTATCATCGACGACGAACCCAAAAGCATCGTTACCTTAAAGAACCTGCTCACTAAAGTCAGCACTGCAATCGAAGTAATAGCCGATGCCGGTAGCGTAGCCCAAGCCGTAGAACTCATCAACAGACACAAGCCCGAGCTGGTTTTTCTCGACATACAACTCCTCGACGGCACCGGCTTCGACGTTATAGACCAAACCGAATACAACGACTACGAAGTCATTTTCATCACAGCCTATCAGCAACACGCCATCAAAGCCTTCGAGGTCGCCGCCCTACATTATATCATGAAACCCATTCGCCCAGAACACCTCGAAGAAGCCCTAGAACGCCTGCAAGATCACAAATACGACCTCGAGCTACAAGACCGTCTGCATGTGTACCGAAACAACATTACCAGCAACGAAGCCAAAATAATACTGCCCCTTTCCGACGGTTTATTCGTAATTCGCCTCGAAGAAGTTGTGCGCTGCGAATCCAGCAACAACTACACAACTTTTTTTCTTCGTGAAGGCCGCCAACACATCGTATCAAAGCCCATATCGTTCTACGAGCAATTGCTCCACGACCGTAGTTTTGTTCGTACCCATTCCAAACACCTTGTAAATCTGCGCTTTGTAGAACGATACGTAAAAGGCCGAGGAGGATACGTAATACTCACCGACGGTTTTCGGGTAGATGTATCACAAACCAAACGACAAGAATTTCTCGACAGTCTGGCTGCCTATGTGGGCGAACTCTAAACACAATTCCCACACACACAAATGCACAAATTCACATTCAAACAACTGGAATTCACATTCAAACGACTGGAATTCACATTCAAACGACCAAAATTAACAATCAGGCTTGTAGCGCATACGATTCAAGTTTAACTTTGCAAGCGAAAAAGAGTTGGGGGCAAATCAACCAATCAGACGTGATTACAATGCCGAGACTTAGAAACACACTCACATAAGTTATTCGTACAAACCGTACACCCCCAATTCACAAAAGGCATCCGCAAGGTTGCCTTTTGTTTTTAGCCCCCAGCCGATAATTAAAACAAAAATAAAAATAAGGATAAGGAGCTGTAGCCCAACAATATTTGTAATGGCGGCTACCGGCTCTTAGCAGTAGTCCTCGCAACGGGTACGGCAACACTTGGCCGCCGTAGTTTTTCAATAGATCGGCAGCACCAACGGCCACCCCGCGCGTGCTGTGGGCTACTTGCCGCGATCCGGGCTAGTTCGGTCGGCGGCTCCGTTTGTAACGCCGTAGCTTCGCGGGGCTTGCACTTTGCTTTGGCCTGCGGCCATGGAAAATACCCAACCCACAATACGAAAAACAACATCCCATAATCTCAAAACCATGCAGTATCCGGGCAGCCAATCCGCACACAAGCAAAACGCTACAAATGAAGTTCAAAATTGCAAAACCCAGAACTTTGCACAATCTCTACGGATTGAGTTTAACTTGGAAAACGATAACGCCACATGGCCGTAGGCCAAAGTAAAGTGCTTGCCCAGAGTACCTACGGCGTTACAAAGGGTGCTGCCGATCGGCCTAGCCCGGATAGTAGCGGTAGCCCACAGCGGTGTGATGCCGTGGCAACAAACTGATGCTGTTCGACTGAAATACAATGGTTTCCAGTTGATTTCGCACCCGAACGCGAGGACTACAAGCGGATAGCCGGCAGCAGCCCTATATAAGTAGTGTTTTGCTCCCGCTCCAAATCCTTATTTTTATTTTGTTTTGAATTCGGGTGGTTTTCGCACGCCGATTGGTTTACGGGGAAATCGGTTTGTAGTATTGGTTTGTTTACAAACGTCTTACTTGTTTAACTCAATTCAAGAAAATGAATACCAAAATCGAATTTCAATTTAAGATACTGTGTGTATGCTTGTTAATTGGGCTTTTGGCTGCTTGCGTGCAGCCGAATTCGGAATCGGCGGGTGCTGGCGTGCCGACGAAAAGCGTTCCGGAAATGGATACCGTTCGCGAGGTAGAGGCGCTGGCAAATGATTCTGAAAGTGACACCGAGGGGGGAATGACTGCGGATTCGTTGAGCTTCGGCGATGCGTCGGTTTGGAGTGATGGGGCGCAACAAATTCCGTCGTTTATGCAATTGGTCGATGCCCAGACGGTTTGTGTGGATAAGCAACGGGGCTTTCTTACGTTGAGACTCAAATTTGGGAATTCCTACAAAAAAGCGATTGAATCGGTTGTGTTTTCATATAGTTTTAGAGATTCTGTGGGGAATGTTCGTTTTTCGGAAAGAGCCAGGATTTCTAAAGCCGTGGGGGGCAAGTTTAAGGGTGTGTGTACGTTCCTGATTCCAGAAAACTACAATGCAGTGGCAGCGTTTATGTTTGCCGACGTGCCGGTGCAAGCTCCTGAAAGTATGCAAATTGCGTTGGGCAAGAAGCGTGCGAACCGAAAGGTGGAACGCGATTTTTTACTTCGTGGCCTGCGGGTTTCGCCCCTGAAAGTGATTTTTGCTGACGGGTCGTCGGTTGTACCGAAGGCGAATTAATCGTCCATCCATTTGCGGAAGGCTGTGTTTTTGGCCTTGCTACTCAGATGTTTTTTTTGGAAAACTTGAGCTTACCGTTGTAGAAGTCGTGGATTTCTACAACGGCTAGTTTCAAGAGCAAACAATGCCCCCTTACGCACTAAGTATTTCGTTTACTTATTGTTGTGGCATCTCAATCTCTTCGGTCGATGTTGAAGATACGGTAAGGAAAAAACCCATTACTGCCGAACCGAAATTAGAATGCGGATTGAACGGCGTGGACGAACCCCGCATACTCGAACCCAATACATTGCTCAATTGTTGGTAATACTCAAATGTGTTCTGGTCGATAGGCACAACTTCGAGTCGTGCAAGTTCGCCTGCATTGAAACTACGGCGTAAGGCTGTGAATTTGATAGACCCGTCGAGGAGCAAGTAGGAATCTTCAAACAGCGTGTATATTTCGGTGTCTTCTATACCGTCGGCAAAAAAACGCACCCAATAGTAATTCTTTTGGGTCGGATTGTCGGTGAATGTCAGGGAAGGAACGAAGCGTGTTTTCCCACCTTGAGTGGGGCGGCCTTCCGTTTTCTCGAAGCTTACTTCTTGGATTGTAACTGGGGCATACAAGGTGCTTGTGGCTTGGTATGTTTTGCCTGCAACTTCTGCTACAAGTGTGTAGTGTGTTTCAACTTGCCCCCGAATCTCACTGCTTTGGTAAATGCCCGGCGCAACCCGTTGCAGCACTTCACTCTCGCCTGCCGAACTACTCAGCGTTAAAATAGCATTGTCTTCGGTGGCAGATTCGGAGGAATCGAAATAATTCGATGTGTACCCAACTTTTACGCTGCAAGTCTCACCTTTTTTGAGTATTCC
>JBDKHP010000141.1:0-9539 GCA_039797645.1 Bacteroidota bacterium | reverse complement strand
TATAATAACACGAAGCCTGAATATTTGTCTCTGTAAGCAGATCGGGTAAGTATTTAAGCCATTTCAAAGCGCCCCAATCGCCTCCTTTGCCAAGCTTTTTCGGTTCAATACGCTTGTTATTGTTAGACCCCGTGCCCACAGAAACCAGCGCGATTTCGTGCAACTGGGCTGCCAAGCCCTTGGAGTAATTGTCGTGGCCCCCATAATCTGCCTTATTGTCCTTCTTCTGATTCATCGCAAAGGCAAGCGCCGAGGTAGAAGGGTTGTTAATAGCCACGCCCCCGTCTATAAACTTACGCTCATAAATCGGGAAGTAAGTAGGTGCCGATACTCCACGCATTATCACATTCGCGATACTTTCTTGCTGATCTTTCTCAAAATAGGTGTTAAATACCCTTGGTCTATAATTCCGATCGCCACTCAAACTATCTGGCGACAAATCAAACGTAGGCATCATTACAATAACTTTTTTACCTTCACTATTTTCCCATCTATTAATGTCTCCAAGTGTTTTGTTTCCAAAATACTGTTCACTTGTGAGCAATTTAATCAGATTTTTATTTGAGTATTCTGCTCCAAAGATATTTCCAAGATCCTTTATATTATCCAGAATAGTGTCCGAGAAAATGCTTTTTGCATTTTCCTGATACAAACCTACTACTTGTTTCATTGGCATACCAATACCGGCTGCCATACAAATAACACCACCCGTCGAAGCACCTGCAAAAACGTCAAACCAATCGCGCAAGAGCGTGTTGGGTTTGAGTAGCTGGAGATCAGCTTCTAATTCTGCAAGTAAAGCAGCTGGGGCCACCCCGCGTGTGCCACCCCCATCGATAGTCAGGATACGAATCATATAAAAACCTAGTTAAACATCAATTAGTAGAATCTGTTTTACACCATATTGTATAAGCATTAATCATCGTTTCTTTGCGCCAATACGGACTTATACGATAGGCAAAATCGCGTAGTAAGGTATATAATTTTATGCGAATTTTCACCAAAAATTTAGACCTTGCTTGTGCCGCAAACAATAATAGTGCGTCGGAACTAAAACTCATTTTATCAGCAACAAGCTCAAACCGCTCACTTTTAAGCAAAAATCGCAATAAACTAGGAGTATAGACATTTATATGGCCATAATCGAACAGTGATTGGGCTTTTATATCGACCCCCGATTTGTAGTCTCGAGGAACTTCAATTATCAAATTTTTCGCCACCCTACGTATTTCGCGTAGCAACATCCGCTGATGCTCCACGTGTTCAAGTACATGACTAAGTACCACTACATCAAAAAACTTATCGGGGTAGGGTAAGGAATAACCATCAAACACAATTGCAGTTTTCAGCATCGGAATCTGTCGGTGTTCAATTTGTTTGATACCACTTTCCGAGATTTCGGCTGCATAAAACTCCGAAGCTATGCCCGTTTGGGCAAGTTTGTGTAGCAGCGCACCGTTGCCCGCGCCCCATTCCAGTAGGTTTCCAAAACGATGTTTCCCCACCACATCGAGTATATTCTCTGCTTTCT
This sequence comes from Bacteroidota bacterium, assembly GCA_039797645.1. Taxonomy (GTDB): domain Bacteria; phylum Bacteroidota; class Bacteroidia; order Bacteroidales; family JBDKHP01; genus JBDKHP01. The sequence goes on along the minus strand of JBDKHP010000141.1, from coordinate 8,008 downwards.
GAATTGCACCAATTTCCCGCCATGTGTCGATTTCGGGTGCATAATAATTGTCGTAAAGCTCTTGTAAATTTTCGCTAACAGCGCCTGTATGTGCCATGTTTTTTTTTGCAAAAGAACGTAAAAAGTAATTAGCATAAAAATTCAAACCCAAATTACGGACAGATAAGTAAATGGAATACGCTATACGCGGAAGGAAATGGGCGGGCCGGGAAATCACAAAGGGCATTATTCCCACGGTGTTGGTTTTATTTAGTTTGGGTGTTTGATCCAAATTTATCGTGTTACACAAATAATAGAGTTGCATTTAGCGGTCTGGAATTGTAGCTAGGTATTCCGTTCGTTATTCTTATCCGTTTGATAACCAGTGGTAAAGAATCTGAATTAGATTCTATGCGCCCCATGAGTTAGGTATTGAGCATACAATAGTGTCAACTTATTAATACAGCAACAGTATTATTATAACCCGATGAGGTAATTTGGAATTGGCCATTAAGCATTTACAATTGCTTACTCCTACGTTTGTTGTGAGATGTTTGGCGAATTTTGACAGGTAGCGCATTATAAGTTGATTTGTATTCGCATCGGTATTGATTTTTTTTGTTAGCTTACTTGCTACATGGCCAAAGGCCAACCAAAAGTATTGGGCTTGCGTACCTACGGCATCGCAGACGGAGCTGCCGTCCCAACTAGCCCGGATCGCGGCAAGTAGCCCACAGCATGAGTGGGAGCGGCCTTGGGTACAGTGGTTTGTTTGAAATGCAAGAGCCGCCAAGTGAAGCCGTACCCGTTGCGAGGACTACAGCCAAGAGCCGGCAGCCGCCTTTACAAATTTTGTTGGGCTACAGCTCCTTATCTTTATTTTTTTTCTTTGTGTCGAGCCGGAAAATTTATGGGGGTATTGGGGAATCGCGCTGTTTCTGTATGGGGTGCTGATAGTTTTTTGGGCGGTATGGCCATGTTTTATACCTTTACGGCAAATAAAACGATTGGGTTATGTGGATTGATACGCATACGCATCAGTATGGGGAACAGTTTGATTTGGATAGGGCTGACTCGGTGTTTCGGGCACTTGAGGCTGGGGTTACACGGCTGATTCTGCCGAATGTGGACGCTCAGAGTGCGGGGCAAATGTGGGAGTTAGTGCGGCAGTTTCCGGAGAATTGTTTTCCGGCGATGGCGATTCATCCGTGTGATATTTTGGCGAATTTTGATTCGCAATTGGATTGGGTGGCGGCCGAACTCGCTACTGGAAAGTATTGGGCGGTAGGCGAAACGGGTATCGATTTGTATTGGAGTAAGGATTTACTGGATGCCCAAATCGAGGCTTTTCGCTGGCATGTGCGTAAGGCGATTGCGCTTAAATTGCCGCTGATTGTGCATGTGCGCGATTCGTTTGATGCGGTGTTTGCGGTGCTTGATGCCGAAAAACATCCGGACTTGAGGGGCGTTTTCCATTGTTTTACCGGAAGTTTGGAGCAAGCGCAACATGCAATTGATTTGGGTTTTTATTTGGGTATTGGTGGGGTGCTTACTTTTAAGAAGTCGTTATTACCAGAGGTTGTTCGGTCGGTAGGTTTGTCGCACCTTATTTTGGAAACGGATGCGCCTTATTTGGCGCCCATGCCGCATAGGGGTAAACGCAACGAAAGTGCTTATGTGCCTATTATTGGGGCTGCTTTGGCGGGTGTTTTGGGCGTAGAGATTGCGCTTGTAGAAAAGACGACCACGGAAAATGCGTTGTGTTTATTCAAACTAGATTTGGTATGAGCGTGCTGAAACATACTCCTAGGGTGCTGGTGGTTTATACTGGTGGTACTATTGGGATGATTAAGGATGATGAGAGTGGGGCTTTGATACCGCTTGATTTTGTGCACATTTCGGATCATGTTCCTGAACTTAAGCGTTTTAGGTTTGATATTCGGACAGTTTCGTTTGAGAATGTGATTGATTCGTCGAATGTGTCGCCTGAGATTTGGGTGAAATTGGCGAATCTGATTTATGATAGTTACGATGCGTATGATGGTTTTGTTGTGTTGCATGGTACGGATACGATGTCGTACACGGCCTCGGCTTTGAGTTTTACCTTACGCAATTTGGGGAAGCCTATTATTTTTACGGGGTCGCAATTGCCAATTGGTACGTTGCGCTCTGATGGTAAAATGAACTTAATTACGGCGGTAGAGATTGCGGCGGCCCGACACCACGGAAATGCAATTGTACCCGAGGTGTGTGTGTTCTTTGAAAATAAATTGTACCGAGGGAATAGGTCGTCCAAGCAAAATGCAGAGTTTTTTGATGCCTTCCGTTCGGGTAATTATCCGGCTCTGGCGGATGTGGGCATAAATATTCGTTATAACTATGCTGCAATTAGGTATCCTAGGTCTCAGAATTTAGAGCTACATTGCGAGTTCAATACGCAAGTGGCGGTTTTGAAGCTTTTTCCGGGTTTGAGTAGGGAAGTGATGATGGCGATTATTTCGATTCCTGGACTTCGCGGGTTGGTACTAGAGTCGTTTGGTGCGGGTAATGCGCCTACGTTTCCTTGGTTCTTGGCTTGTTTGGAAGCGGCTGTTGCGAAAGATATAATCGTGCTTAATATTACACAGTGTTTTGCGGGTACGGTTATGATGGGGCATTATGATACGAGTTTGGCTATGTTAAAGATGGGTGTTGTGAACGGAAAGGATCTCACGACGGAAGCTGCTGTAACTAAAATGATGTTTTTATTGGGGCAAGATTACGATTTTGCAAAAATAAAAGCGCTTGCCCAGACACCGATTGCCGGAGAGATGAGTGCGGTATAAAGGGTATAATGGGTATATGGTGCAGAAAAAAGCCCAAAATGAGCCAAAACATATTGTAAAACATATAAAACAAGTGTATAATGTACGCTAAGTGCATGAAGCTCGTTCATTTTAAGCTTGTTAATAATAATGCGGGTATTTGTAGAACATAGATAATATATTTTCTGCATAAACTTTTTTTTTTTAGTTTTGGCCGTTCGTTTGAGTGGCAAAGCTTAGATAAACTGATTAGAGGAGAGATGGCCGAGTGGTCGATGGCGCACGCCTGGAAAGTGTGTAAACCTCACAAGGGTTTCGAGGGTTCGAATCCCTCTTTCTCCGCTCTATCAAATTGAAAATAAATTAAATTCATACAAGTTAAATTAAAAAACGGAAAACAGACCATGAAAAAACTATTTGCTTTTTTCGCTGTTGTCAGCCTGCTTTTTATTGGGGCTTCTCTTCATGCTCAAACTGAAGGAACGACAGACAGCGCCAATGTAACCTCAGTAGCAGCAGACTCAGCAGACGCAGTAACAGCTGATTCAGCTGTAGTAGAAACTGCCAGTGCAGATGCAACAGTTGTAGAGGAAACATCTACACACCAAGACATTAAGAAAAAATTCATTGAAGGTGGTGCAGGCTTTATGGCTTTCGTACTTGCCACTTTGATTATTGGTTTGGCAGTTGCAATTGAGCGTATTATTTATTTGACATTAGCATCGACTAACACAGATAAATTGCTTTCTAAAATTGAAGAAGCGCTTAATAATGGCGGTGTTGAAGCAGCTAAAGAAATTTGCCGCAATACATCTGGCCCAGTTGCTAGTATCTTTTATCAGGGTCTTGACCGTGCTCATGAAGGTATCGACATCGTAGAAAAATCTGTTATCTCTTACGGTAGCGTAATGGCTGGCCAATTAGAGAAAGGTTTGACTTGGTTAGCTTTGATGATCGGTTTGGCTCCTATGTTAGGTTTTATGGGTACTGTAGTAGGTATGATCGATGCTTTCGACTCAATCCAAGCTGCGGGTGACATTTCTCCAACATTGGTTGCTGGTGGTATCAAGGTTGCGTTGATTACAACTGTAGGTGGTCTTATTGTTGCAATCATTCTTCAAATTTTTTACAATTTTATCGTATCTAAAGTAGATAGCATTGTAAATAAAATGGAAGATGCTTCAATTTCGTTGGTAGATTTGTTAGTTAAGTACAACCAAAAATAATAATTGAAATGTCAGATTCATTGTCGAAAGTTATAAAAATCGTCTTTGCAATTCTTCTGACAGTTTCACTTATTCTTATTGTTTGGTTCTTTGCCAAAACAAGTGAAATTGATTCGGAATTATCTGCAGATGTCCAAATAGAACAGTTTGGTTCTTCTTTGGAGTATTTAATAGATTGGACATATTTATTGCTTATTGTGGCAGTTGGTGGTGGACTACTTTCAACATTGAAAGTGTTTACAAACTGGAAGTCTGCTAAACAAGCATTAGTATATGTTGGAGTAACAGTTGTTATGGTAGGTGTTTCGTATATGTTCTCTTCTGGAGAATTGTTAACAATACAAGGCTACACAGGTACTGACAACAACCCAGCTACTTTGAAAATGGTGGACACAGGTATCATTGTGACCTATTTCCTCTTTGCTATGGCAGGGGTCAGCATTTTATATGCTGAAATCAGCAAGATGTTTAAATAAAACAGCGAATGTGGGTTTCTGGAGACAGAAACCCACTTTGTGATTTCTTAATAGTTAAAACAAAGAACATGTCTAAAAGAAAAATCCCAGAAGTAAACGCGGGTTCGATGGCCGACATTGCATTCTTGCTGTTGATATTCTTCTTGGTAACCACTACGATGGACGTTGACTCTGGTATCCTACGGAAACTTCCGGCTTGGAATCCAGATGTTCAGAATCCAGATAAAGTGAAAGAACGAAATGTGTTACCAGTTCTAATCAATAAGCAAAATCAGCTTGCCGTAAATGGTGAATTGATGGATGCTATTGCGCTAACAGAAGAAGTAAAACACTTCTTTTTAAACCCAGCTAACGCAGAGGATCTTCCTGAAAAAAGGGTAGTTGAAGTGGCATTTTTTGGAAACGTTGAGGTTTCTAAAGGTGTTGTTTCGTTACAGAATGACAGAGGAACCGAGTACGGAAAATATATTGAGGTGCAAAATGCAATTGTACGTGCGTTCGACGAAATGCGTGATGATGTTGCTGTTGCTAAGTTTGGGAAAAAACTTAATGATCTTCCTGAAGACAAACAAGACGCAGTTCGTGAGATAATACCTTTGGCTATCTCTGAGGCTGAACCTAAAAACATTAAGTAGTATGTCGAAATTTAAGAATAGTAATAACAAAGAAGTGCCTGCGATTTCGACCGCGTCGTTGCCTGATATCGTTTTTATGCTACTTTTCTTCTTCATGGTTTCTACCGTTATGCGCGAAACTGAGTTGAAAATTAGTAACCACCTTCCCAAAGCTACTCAGATTAAAAAACTTGAGAAAAAATCGTTGGTTGCAAACATTTATGTAGGTAAGCCAACTTCAAGCTTTCAGAGTGTCTATGGAACGGAACCTCGTATTCAGCTCAATGACAGATTTTCGGAAATTGAAGATATTTCGACTTTCGTAGAATCTGAGCGTGAGTCTCGCAATGAAGTCGACCGTCTGATGATTACATGGGCATTAAAAGTCGATAAAGATACAAAAATGGGTATTGTAACCGACCTTAAACAAGAGTTAAGAAAGAATTCAGCTTTAAAACTGAATTATTCTACACTTAAGAATGTGGAGAAACAATAACATTTGGGATATTTAAAAGGAAAGGGGGTCTGTGAAGATCCCCTTTTTTTGTTTATTATGGAACGTGGTTTTCGTAATGTCGTTTTGCGTTATTCCGTCCGAACAATTCACAAAGCCCTGCCCCGTTATAATAAAGAAAAGAATTCAGTATCTTTATCTTAAACTACTAATTTCTCAAAATTAGCCATATGCCTTATATCACTGTACATCTTTTACCAGAGGATGTAGTCTTGTCGTCTTTAGCTACAAGCAATGTTGTGGTTATCGATGTGATTAGGGCTACAACAATCATATGTGCCGCATTGTCTCAGGGGGTAACAAATGTGCTTCCCCTCCAAACAACAGAAGAGGTTATAGATGCAAAAAATAGGGGGTATTTAGCAGTAGGCGACATAGATGAAGAACACCATGATTGTTTCGACCTAAGCAAATCGCCTCGAATATATTCTGAGGGAAATTTCCGAGGCGCTAAAGTAGCCTTATCGACTACCAATGGCACAAAGACAATACTTGCCATGGCTCAAGCGAAAAATCTCTACATGGGGAGTTTTCTCAACGCACAAGCCTTAATTGTATTTCTAGGAAACTCTATAGAGAATCTCATAATTATCTGCGCCGGATGGAAGGGCACCTATAGTATGGAAGATTCTCTCTGTGCTGGCTATATTGCAACTGAATTGGCAACTAAATATCGGTATATTGGAGCAAATGAAACATTTAATTGGGTTGTAAATCTTTACGCAGAACACCACCAAGATATGTACCTCGCTGTTCTTAATTCAGAACACGGAGAAAGGATTCGCAGCCAACAACTCGAAGACGATGTGCGGTTTTGTCTCCAAATACAAGACAACCAAACAATCCCGACTTTCCAAAATGGATTGATCGTCGATAATGCTAGTGTACCTGATTCCAAACCCATACCGTAAGATAGCCCCATAGCACAAAACGGACAAACTTGCCAGCAAACATCAGTATTGCGACAAATCGCCAATTTGCTTTGAAAATGCCTAGTGCAATTGCCAGAAAATCGCCAATGGCAGGCAACCAACATAACAATGCCAAAACAACGCCGTTGCGTCGAACCCTACCGCCAAAGCGCTCTACCTTCTCTTTTTTTATACGGAGGATTCGTTCAATCCAATCCCAACGCCCAGAATATCCCAAAAAATACCCCGACATCCCTCCAAACCAATTCCCGATAGTGGCAATTATTATTACCCACCAAAAATTGTAATTACCCAACAGCATGGCTGTTACCAGAGTTTCCGACCCAATAGGCACGACCGTTGCCGCCAAAAAACTTGCAAAAAACAAACCTACATAACCCCATTCTGCCAATATGCCCATATCAATTTTCATATACCTAAGCTTTGTGATTAGGTTAAGTAAAATTAGTATTAATTTTGCGACTCAAATTGTTTTGTTTTTATTTATTCAAAAGCTATAAAATGGAATCTACACGACTACAAAAAGTGTCCCGTCAAATCCAAAAAGATTTGGCCGAATACTTCCAACGCAATTCCCAAGCCTATTTGGGCAAACTCATTACTGTCACAGTTGTACGTGTAAGCCCCGATCTTTCCTTTGCCAAAGTCTATTTAAGCATATTTCCTGTCGATAAAGCAGCCGAAGTCATGGAAGCCGTAGAACTTACTAAAATTGAAATACGCCACGATCTGGCCCGCAAGGTACGCCACCAATTACGCAAAGTACCAGAATTAGGTTTTTATCTCGACGACTCGATAGATTACGAGCTCAATATCGAACGCTTACTAAACGACTAAAAAATAAGAAATTATGGGAATTCAGTACGATCCGGTAAAACGGAGTTTAGGCAGCGTATTCAACTCGACACCCTGGCTTAGGGTGTTTTTTTACAAATTACTCGATCTATTACTCCTTCGCGCTTGGTATATCAACAAAGAACTCAGACTGTGGAAGAAGCAAAACCCCCACGCAACCGTCTTAGATGCAGGCTCGGGTTTTGGCCAATACGTGTACCGTATGGCAGCCCTTGCACCCCAATGGCAGATTGACGGCGTGGAAGTCAAACACGAACAGATAGACGACTGCAACAATTTCTTCAGTAAATTGGACCTACAACAGCGAGTTCGCTTCAGTTATGCCGATCTCACCAGCTTTCAAGCACCCTCCAAATACAAGCTCATTTTGTCCGTCGATGTAATGGAGCACATTCTCGAAGACGAAAAAGTATTCGAGAATTTTTACACATCCCTTCAACCAGGCGGTATGCTACTTATTTCCACCCCTTCAGACCAAGGCGGTTCTGACGTACACGACCACGACCACGAATCATTTATCGACGAACACGTAAGAGACGGCTACAACGCCAACGACATGCGCCAAAAGCTCACCGCCGCAGGATTTTCTCATATCGAAACCCAATATT
>JBDKHP010000140.1:0-3136 GCA_039797645.1 Bacteroidota bacterium | reverse complement strand
TGGTTCTTTTTAGGGGATGTGCTGAATGTAAGTTCATTTCGCTTTACCACAGTCAGACAAAATTGATCCACTTACATATGCACTCCATGAAAAGATTTTTTTGCATAGTTTTTATTTTATTCTTATCGTTAGGTTCGATTACTGCTCAAAATGATGAGTTTCGTGGCGTTTGGATATCTACTGTTTTTAACACAGATTGGCCTTCAAAGTCGGGCTTAGAAACTGCCCAACAGCAGAAGGAATTGAGTCGTATATTCGACACTCATGCCAAGAATGGCATTAATGCCATAATATTTCAGGTACGTACGGCATCAGATGCCCTGTATGATTCAAAACTGGAACCTTGGTCTCAGTGGCTCACAGGCAAACAAGGTAAGGCTCCAGACCCCTATTACGATCCACTTCAATTTGCCATTGATTTGGCGCATTCAAAAGGAATGGAATTGCATGCGTGGCTAAATCCTTATCGCGCTGAAATCGATACCGGCAAACACAATTCGGCGCGTAATCATATCGCAAATCTACACCCAGAGTGGTGTTTTTCCTATGGACGGCGAAATTATTTAGACCCTGGAATTCCAGAGGTGCAGGCATTTATAGTGTCTGTTGTGAAGGATATTATACTTCGTTATAATGTTGACGGAATTCATTTTGATGATTATTTCTATCCGTATAAGATTTCTGGGCTTGATTTCGACGACGATCGCTCTTTTGAGAAATATGGGAAGTCATTTTCCCGTAAAGCTGATTGGCGCCGTTCCAATGTCGATTTAATTGTAAAGATGCTCCACGATACCATTCAATATTATAAACCACAACTCAAATTTGGAATAAGTCCGTTTGGCATTTGGCGCAATAAAAAAGAGGATGTTCGCGGCTCTGACACACGAGGCATGACAAACTATGACGGACTCTATGCTGATGTCTTAAATTGGGTAAAAAATGGCTGGGTCGATTACATTTCGCCTCAATTATATTGGGCAATTGGCGAAAAAAATGCAGATTTTGAGGTGCTTTTACGTTGGTGGGCAGCAAACCTACAGCAGGTGCATTTTTATCCCGGCATAGGAGTGTATAATACCCTAGACGCCAAAGGTCTATGGACAGATTCGTCTCAACTTCAGCGTCAGTTGGCCTTGTGTCGGACTACTTTGGGGGTGAAGGGCATGGTGTTTTATTCGTCGAGTTCCTTTGACACGAACCCGCAACAAATCAATGATTTTCTGCAGAATAACTTCTTCTTGCAACCCGCCCGTACACCACAGATGCCTTGGAAACAACCTGTTGCAATACTTGCCGATGTAAACACGAACAAACCTATTGAGAATAATTTGGTGCCCAATGAGTTAAATAAAAACGTGTCTATCCCAGCTCCAACTACCTTTATGGTAGTTCGCTCGCGGAATAACGTACTGATGTCATGGGAGTATGCAGCTACTGATGTGCTAGATTATCAGATATATAGATACCTAGATAAAGCGGACGCGCGTACCGCAGTTTTATGGAAAACAACTACGGATAAATACTTTATGTTCAACCGCCGATTTGGCTTTTGGGGTCGGAAAAAGTACCAATTCTATGTTGTGGCCCAGACAAGCCGTGGCAAATCTGCTATGAGTAATACTGATGTATTAAAACTTCGTAGCACAATTAGTTTTGCGAACTGAGGCTTTGTTCGTTCAATTCGAGTACTTGGAGAAATTTCTTCGACTCGCGTGCGATTCCAAACACATGCGCTTTGGGTATTACTGTAAAATGATCTTATTCCGAATTTTCATGAAAGTTATTGGCCCATATTTTATTGAGAATGGTAAGTTGCAAATACGCGATAAAAACTTGATGCAAGGAAGTAATTTTGTATATGAAGTTCTGCGAATTATTGACAGTGTGCCGTTGTATTGGAGCGATCATTTCAATCGGTTGGTAGCCTCAGCGGGTCGTATGCAATTACCCGTTTTATTCAGCGCTGAGTCGCTAAAAATGGAGGTTTGCTCCTTATTAGAGGCCAATGGTTTAACGCATACAAATTTACTCATCGTTCTGGATCCTCGTGGTTGGTGTAGGGCATATACCCTCGAAACGCATTATCCAGAACTTAGGGTTTACCAAGAGGGAATTTCGGTACAAACAGTCGAAATTACCCGCTCCGATCCGCAGGCTAAGGTGATGAAACCAAGCCAACGAACCTTGGTAGATGGACTTTTGGCAACAACTGGAATGTATGAACTCCTGCTCGTGAATTCAGCTGGACATATTACTGAAGGAAGTAGATCGAATGTGTTCTTCGTTTGTGGGAATGAGCTTGTAACTGCTCCAGAATCAGTGGTTTTGGTTGGTATTACGCGACAATATGTGCTACACATTTGCAGCACCTTGGGCTTAGTTATTTGCGAAAAAGCACTCACTATACCCGAAGCGAAATTAGCTGACGCTGCATTTATTACGGGTACTACGCCCAAAGTAATGCCAATACGCTACTTAAACGGACAGCAATTTAACCATAAGCATCCTAAATTGTTGCAAATTATGGAAGTTTACGATCTGTACTTACGGGATTATATTGCCAATAATAGACGGTTGTAGCGTTCTTTTACTTGTTTTATTCAAACTTCAGGTCTGACAAAACAAATATTTACGTATCTACCGACTCAAATTGCACAAAATCCTCTTTTCGTACGCATGAAGCATAGAATAGCCAGAGCAAAAAAAAATAAAGATAAGGAGCGGGAGCAAAACTTTTCAAAGATAGGGCTGCTGCCGGCTATCCGCTTGTAGTCCTCGCAAACGGGAGCGAAATCACTTGGCCGCTTTCGTATTTCAATCAACCCCCTGTACAAAAGGCTATTGCGTCACCTTGCTGTGGGCTACCGCTACTATCCGGGCTAGACCGTGCCTGCTGTTTTTCAATCCCACGCCGTAGTCAGGCGGGGCAAACGCACCAGTTGGCCTACGGCCATGCGACCCGGACACCAAGCCTACGGCTTGCCTCGAAACCACGATAGCCGCAACAACTGCGCTCGTGTGTGGAGTTGTGTTTCGGATGGGTTGTGGTTTTAAGATGGATTGGTGGGCGTTAGCAGATCGCCAAGCCGTAGGCTTGGCGAAGGTGAGTCACATGGCCATCGGCCAACAGGAA
>JBDKHP010000139.1:0-10699 GCA_039797645.1 Bacteroidota bacterium | reverse complement strand
CCCGAACGCGAGGACTACAAGCGGATAGCCGGCAGCAGCGATTACAAGTACTGTTAGGCTACCGCTCCTAAATATTTTAATTTTTTTTAATTGGTTTTATTGGCTTTGCTAGAGTATTTTTCGGAGATCTACCGAGACGCTCATGCGGTTTTCGCCACTGCTATAGATTACGCCTTTTAGGGGAACTATGTCGGAATAGTCGCGTCCAAATGCGAGTTGAATATATTGATTTTCTGGGATTTGGTTGTTTGTAGGATCGAACTCGAGCCAGCCATGTTGGGGTATGTAGATGGAAAACCAGGCGTGGGATGCGTCGGTGCCAATGAGCTTTTCTTGGCCTTCGGGGGGGAGGGTTTCTATGTATCCGCTGATGTAGCGGGTGGGGATGCCGATGGAGCGAAGGCCTGCAATGGCGACATGCGCAAAGTCTTGGCAGACTCCTTTTCGGGCTTCGAATACGGTGTCGATTGGGGTGTTTACTGTGGTGAAGCTGGGGTCGAATTTAAAATCGTGAAAGATACGGGACATAAATTCGTGGGTGCTTTGGTAGAGCGATCGGTTGGGTGCGAAGGACTCAAGGGTGTATTCGCGAAGGGCTTGGTTGTGTTTGCGAATGAGTGGTGATGCGTATAGGTATTGTTTGGCGTCGAGCATTTCGGCGTCGAGCAGGTGTAAGTGGCTGCTGAGTTGTTGGAAGGTATATTGGCTTGCGGCCTTTACCTGTTCGCTTTGGGTTTCGGCAGAAACATTCCGATCTACGATACTCTTGGCGGTGATGCTGAGTTTGGTATGGGGTGTTTGAATGCTGAAATCGTGTTGGTAATTTCCAAAAAAATCTCTTTTGGAGGATATGTTTTGTGGTTCTGGTTCGATGTCGAGCTGGAAGTCGATGAGTTCTTGGTCTGCATTGGTGCGGGGTTTGAGTACGCCCAAATTGTGGCAGGAGTTTACGACGCTTTGGTATTCGTATAATGTGGTGTGGGTGAGTTGGTAGAGCATTAGAATTCCGTTTTGGGATCGTGTGTGAGGCTTTGTTGTTGTACGTGGGTGAAATAATTTTCGGACAGCGAGTTGCAGCCTATGAATATGAGTTCGGTTAATTCACCAAGCAGTTCGTCGAGTTTATGGCGTACGATTGAACTTTCGTCGAGTTCCATGAGTTCGGTAGAGTTGGTGAGTTGTAGCATGGAAAAAGCACGGAATGTGGGTTTTTGGTACTCAGTGAGCCTGTTTGAATTGCGTGCTTGTGGCATTTGTTGTAGGTTGCGAACGAGGTTGTTTATTTTGTAGGTTACTGATCTTGGGTATTTTATGTCGAGTAATACCAGATCGAGTATGTGTTCTGGCTTTAGGTAGGAGCGGTAAGTGTATCGGTATATGTTTAGGCTTTCGAGACTGATGAGCAGGGCTTCGAGAATTTCGTGTTCGAGCTGCATTTCCATCTGGACAACGAGCAGTGCGCGAAATTTTGAAATGGTGAGTAGGCTTTCTTCGGTGTCGAGACCGATTGAGTAGAGCAGTAGGCCTTGGTCTGGTAAGATGCTTTCTTCGATAAGCGACATGAATGCGACACAGCGGGTGATGAGTTGATCTAGTGATCGAATTACTTCTTGGTTGTTGAAGTTTGCTTCTGTAAGGAATATATTCCACTTTGTATTCATGCGATCGAATACGCGCCATGCGCTTGCAGAGAGTAAGCTTCGTAGGGAAAAACAAGAATTGGCAAGTAGTTCGAGGCCATGGGAGAGACTCCCAGCGCGTGTTCTGCTGGTAATGAGTGAATCGACCTCGGCCTTGGGATCGGCAAAGAGTTTTTCGTGGCCTTCGCCTACAAAGCCAGGGTAGGTGGCGGTGAGGTGTGTTAGGGTTTGCAGTAATAGTTGTAAACTTTTTTTGCTGATGTCTTGGTCGTTGTAATTACTGTCGGTGAGTTTTTGGTACACCATTCGCAAGAAACGGGCAAGTATCAAAGTTCGGCCTACGTATCGGCCTGTCCAAAATAGATTTTCGGCGGTTTGGCTGGGTAGGTCGTCAAGTCCGGATATTATAGCCCATGTATTGCCAGCTCCAATTGGCTGTACACTTGTGGTTTCTGGCTTTGCGCCATTTATCCAGATGTCTTTGCTTGTGCCGCCACTTTGGCCTGTTACGAATGAGTTTCCGCTCATTGGTGCAACGCGAACCAGCCCCCCTGGCATTATTTCGTAGGAGTGTTCGCTGGCTACGGCATAGGCACGTATTACTGCGTTGCGAGGAACGATTTGTCCGTCTTGTAGATTTGGTGCAGTAGAGAAGCTTACTTTTTCTTGTCCTACAAAAAGATGTGGTTCTGCATTTATTTGGTCTTTAAGTGTTTGCAACTGATCTGATGAAAGTTCGTCGCCTATGTAAATGTATTTCCCTTGTGTTCTATCGATTCGTTTAACTACAACCGAATCGAGATGTTCGAGCACGAAGTCCATCTCCTTTTTTTGTCCGCACCACCAAGTGGCAATCTGTGGGAGTATGAGTTCTTCGCCCAGATAGTATTTTGCAACGCCAGCCATGAAGGGCAAGAGCCCGCGGTTCTCTAGGATACCACTGCCTATTGGGTTGATAATGGTTACATTTTTGCGCCGTATCACTGTCATTAGGCCAGCGATGCCGAGTCGCGATTCGGAGAATAATTCGAGTGGGTCGCAATACTCCTCGTCAACCCGACGCAATACAACATCTACCTGTTTGAGTCCTTTGAGGGATTTGAGCCATAGGCAATTGTTTCGCACGACTAAATCGGCTCCTTGTACAAGGGGTAAGTCGAGAAACGATGCGAGGTATGCTTGTTCGAAATAAGTTTCGTTGTGCGGGCCTGGGGTAAGGAGTACTATGAGAGGTTCTTCTTTTTGCCTTGGGGCAGATGCCTTGAGCATTTCTTTGAAACGACTGTAAAAAGCGGATAGTTTCCGCACGTGCATGTCGGTAAACAGTTCTGGCGCAACGCGTCCCATGGTGAGGCGGTTCTCGAGTGCGTAGCCCATTCCCGAGGGGGCTTGTGTGCGATCGTTAATTACCCATATTCGTCCGTTTGGTCCACGCGCAATATCAGCGGCATAAAAGCTGAGGTGTTTTTGTGTGCCTTCAAATAGTTTGTTGCATTGCCGAAGAAATGCCTTGTGACAAAATATTACCTCGTGGGGAATAATTCCCTTCGAGATAAGTTCGCGCTTGTCGTACACATCGGACATGATGAAATTGAGAATTTGTGCTCTTTGGCGAATTCCTTTGGCAATACGCTGCCACTCTTCGCCATCCATCATAAAAGGAACGGCATTGAGCCGCCAAGGGCGCCCAATACCGGTCGGATCATCATACACATTATAAGTCACCCCATTTTCGGTAAGGTGCCAATCTATTACATCTTGTCGGTGCTTTAATTCATCGGCACCAAATCTCAAAATATTATCGGACAGAGTTTTCCAAGTTGCATGAATAGTTCTTTCGCGTGTGAACATTTCATCGTAGGAAAAATCGTCAAAGTAGTGTCCAAAAAGATTATCGTCTTGCACATTTGGTGTGCTTATTTTATCGTCCATCGTTGTCGCAGATCCAATATATGTGGATATTCAGGGCTAATAGGGAGTTCTGTAAGTTCAAATACTTTGGCTTGTTTGCTCTCTACTAGGTTGCGCAAAGTTACATTAGATTCTTGACTTAGCTTAATTTGTTGCACATCTCGCTGCACTTCGCCCTGTGTGTGGCCAATATCCCAGAAGCGATTAATACGCCTAGATTCTGCTTCGTAACTATTTACGGGAAAAGTTTCGTAGGTTCTACCGCCTGGATGGGCCACGAAATACGTACAGCCACCTATAGAATGATTGTTCCAAAGATCTACAATATCGAACACGAGTGGCGTATCTACCCCTATTGTCGGGTGTAGTGCCGACCATGGTTGCCATGCTTTGTAACGCACCCCAGATACATATTCGCCTTTTGTGCCAGTGGCCGAAAGCGGAACTTTCACACCGTTGCAAGTAAGTATGTAGCGTTCGGCCACAAAATTTTGCACTTTTACCTGCACGCGCTCTACCGACGAATCGACATAACGCGAGGTGCCACCACCTGTCATTTCTTCGCCCAACACATGCCATGGTTCTATGGCCATACGTACTTCGAGGTCGATATTGTTAATTTTGACCATGCCGTACAAGGGGAAACGAAACTCAAAGAATGGGTCGAACCAATCGAGCTTGAACGCATAGCCTTCGGCATTGAGCATTTCTACCACATCGCGAATGTCTTCGCGTACGTAATGCTCCAATAAGAAACTATCGTGGAGTTCTGTGCCCCATCTTACCAATTTGTGTTTGTAGGGTTTGCGCCAGAACAATGACACCAAGGTTCGCACCAATAACATCTGCGTAAGACTCATTTGTGCATGAGGCGGCATGTCAAACGCGCGTAGTTCCAATATTCCCAAACGACCTGATGCCGAATCGGGAGAATATAATTTGTCGATACAGAACTCGGCACGGTGGGTATTGCCCGTAATGTCGGTAAGTAGGTGACGGAAAATTCTGTCGGTAAGCCAGAAGGGTACATCGTCGCCATCGGGTAACTGCGAGAATGCAATTTCGAGTTCGTACAGATTTTCGGCGCGTCCTTCGTCTATTCGTGGCGCCTGACTGGTAGGCCCAATAAATGCACCCGAAAAAAGATACGACAAACCAGGGTGGTGTTGCCAGAAAGTCAAGAGGCTACGCAACAACGAGGGTTTACGCAACAACGGACTGTCGGCAGGTGTCGCACCGCCTAAGGTAACGTGGTTTCCGCCACCCGACCCCGTATGGCGGCCATCTAGCATGAACTTCTGTGTGCCCAACCTCGAAATATGTGCCATCTGATACAAAGCCAATGTATTGGTCGTAAGTTCGTCCCAAGTTCGAGTTGGGTGTACGTTTACTTCAATTACACCTGGGTCAGGGGTGATTTTCATCCGTTCGAGGCGGTTGTCCATTGGCGGTTCGTAGCCTTCTAAGAACACAGGGATTTTCAATTCTGCCGCAGTCGTTTCAATACAAGCAACCAAATCGAGATAGGCTTCAGTGACCAAAATTGGTGGCATGAAGATGTGAATCTTGCCGTCTCGTTCCTCTATACACATCGCAGTGCGTACAAAATCGGCAACTACGGTTGCTTTTTTTGCGTCCACATTTTTAACTCTCTCTGCAACATCTTTATGGAAATCAGGCAGAAGTGGCGCATACGAGAATAAATCTGGCTCGAATTGAGTTTCTAATTGGTTGGCTGGTTTGGTAATCAACGATTCCAACGGCAAGCGTAGCCCGATGGGTGAATTTCCGGGCGACAGGTAGAGTCTTTCGCGGCGAAACTCCCACTCAGAGCTTATCCATCGGGTAACTCCCCAATTGAGTGGCAGTACATACCCCTGCTCTTTGTCTATGCCCCGACTCAACACATCAGCCAATTTTTTACGTTCAAGTGGGTCGTTGAGTTTGTATTTTGTCGGATCTATATCCTTGGGCAATTGTGCTTCCATGAGCATAAATTGCAAGGCATCTTCATAGGCATTCTGTATAAAAGCCGTATCTATGCCCAGATATTTACAGAGTGTGGTAGCGAAGGCTTTTGCATCTTTGGTCTTGAAATCGTATTTGGCGTTCATATCGCCCATGAGTTCAGGCTTTTTCCAGAATGGTTTTCCGTCTTTGCGCCAGTAAATACCAATTCCCCAACGAGGCAAAGGTTCACCTGGGTACCACTTACCTTGGGCATGGTGCATCAGTCCACCGGGAGCAAATTCTGGCAATATCTTGTGCGATAGATCATTGGCCAATTTACGCTTGTGCTCACCATCGGCTTCTGTATTCCACTGCTCAGATTCCATGTCGTCCACAGATACAAAAGTGGGTTCACCTCCCATTGTAAGGCGTACATCGTTTGCAATAAGCTCCCTATCAACTTGGAAACCAAGCTTGTATATAGCCTCCCATTGATCGTCGCGATAAGGCTTTGTAACCCTTGGCGATTCGAAGATACGTGTCACTGAATTGTCGAATTCAAACTCGGTTTCGCACACGTCGGTAAAACCCGAAACTGGAGCAGCGCTTTCGGGCGAAGGCGTACAAGCCAAGGGGATATGCCCTTCGCCAGTCAATAAGCCCGAGGTCGCGTCCAGACCAATCCAACCAGCACCAGGAATATACACCTCAGCCCATGCGTGTAGGTCGGTAAAATCGGCTGCGGGGCCAGATGGGCCATCGAGCGATTTTACATCGGCGGTAAGTTGTACCAAATACCCCGAAACGAAACGCGCACCAAAACCCAGGTACCTAAAAGTTTGCACCAAGAGCCATGCAAAATCCCGGCACGAACCCGATTTTGAGCTTAGTGTTTCGTCCGAGGTTTGTACGCCCGGCTCCATCCGAATCATGTATTTAAGCTTTTGGTGCAATTTCATGTTCAATTCCACCAAAAAATCATTGATAGGGCGTGGTTTGAGATCAATCTCTTTCAACCACGCCTCCATGAGCTGACTCTTTTCGGGGATTTCCAAATAAGGAATCAGTTCCTTCTTCAGATCTTCAGCGTAATCGAAGGGGTATTTTTCGGCATAAGCTTCCACAAAGAAATCGAAAGGATTTATGGTTTTGAGATCGGCAACAATTTCAACCTCCACCGAAAGCTCTTTCGTTTTTTCTGGGAAAACAATTCTTGCTAAATAATTACCAAAGGGATCTTGTTGCCAATTGAAAAATTGTTCCTCTGGTTTAATCTTTATTGAATACGACTCGATCGGTGTGCGCGAATGCGCCGCAGGCCGAAGTCGGAATATGTGGGGCGACAAGCTCACCATTCTGTCGTACTTATAGGTAGTTTTGTGAGAGATCACAACTTTTAAGGCCATGGCTATAAAATTTAGAATACGGTAAAAAATAACGGTATTCTGGATTTAGAATGTTCTAGTTTTCGAAAAAATAGTATCGTAAATTACGTTAGATACTTCAATAAGTTTCATCTGAAAATCGTCCAGATATTCGTGCAAGCCCATTTCAAACACATCGTCGAGATTTGTCTGGCGCAGGTACAGACAAAGTTTCATAAATGCCTCGTCTATTTCGTCGCAATATCCTGTATCACGGCCTGAAAGTTTGCTCACCGACACACTCGCCTGAATCACACAACGAGCCACCGAACGCGGAAATTCCTCGTCGAAGATCAGAAACTCCAGCACCTTGTTCGCCGTAAGCGATCCATGTTTCTTGCGGTACATATCGTAGGCACTTACAGATTTTAGCAAAGCTGCCCATTGTACAATATCCAAAGCTGCAGCTTCGGGAGCATTTTTAGGTAGCAAGGTATGGCATTTCACATCCAAGATACGCGATGTTTTATCACCTCGCTCCAACAACCTGCCGATATGTCCAATATGCCAACCATTGTTACGCGAAATAGTCGCCGTCATGATACCATAAAACAAATGGCAAGACTTCTTTACCTCGTTAAAAAACTCGCGAGGATCCTGCTTACGCCATTTCTTTTTCTCATTACCCTCTCTTACGAAGAAATACATATAGTTTATTTGCTCCCACAATTCTTTCGTAATCTCGGGTCGAATTGCACGTGCATTTTCCCGAGCATTGATTATGCAATTGTAAATAGAATTCGGATTTTCTTCATCGAACCCTAAAAACTTGATTGCATTCGTTTTCGTAGGCGCATCGTAAAGCGTAATAAAGGTATCCCAATCACCCGTTGTAATAATTAGGGGTCGCCACAATTCTTCCGTATTTGTTGCTTGCTCAAGGGTTAAGTTAAAGTTCACATCCAGAAACCGCGCATAATTTTCTGCACGTTCTATATATCGGTTCATCCAATAAATTGAATTCGCTACTCTACTAAGCATATATTATTGATTTTTATTTATTTAACACCCAAGTATCTTTACTACCCCCGCCCTGCGACGAGTTTACCACCAACGAACCCTTCTTCAAAGCGACCCGCGTAAGCGCTCCAGGCACAATTTTGATACCCTCTTTGCCATAAAGCACATAAGGTCTCAGATCCACGTGGCGGCCTTCGATGTCATTGCCGGTAATGGTGGGCACCCTCGAAAGACTAATCACAGGTTGGGCAATATAATTCCTTGGGTTTGCTTTGAGTTTTTCTCTGAATTCATTCTGCTCTGCCTTTGTAGAGGCTGGGCCAATAAGCATTCCATAACCACCCGAACCATCAGTTTGTTTTACTACCAGTTCGTGGACGTTTTCGAGCACATATTTCAAATCCTGAGGCTCCGAACAGATAAAAGTTTCCACATTCGGGATTATCGCATCTTGTCCGGTATAATATTTAATAATACGCGGCACGTAACTATAAATGGCTTTATCGTCGGCAATACCCGTTCCTGGCGCATTTACAAGAACTACTTTACCCTTACGATAAGATTCAAACAAACCAGGAGTCCCCAACATCGAATCGGCCCTAAAACTTTTCGGATCCAAGTACGCATCGTCAATACGTCTGTAAATTACATCCACCCGTTGCAATCCGCCCGTGGTAATCATATACACAAAATCGTCTTTCACCACAAGGTCGTTACCCTCAACCAATTCAGCACCCATCTGTTGGGCCAGATAAGCATGTTCAAAATAAGCCGAATTGTAAATACCCGGACTCATCACTGCAATAGTCTGCGTATCGTTCGTAGAAAGCGACTCAAGCATCGTACGCAAAAAGTGTGTGTAATTGTACACAGGGCGTACCTGTAGCTTTTCGAAAATTTCAGGAAAAGTACGTTTTAGAATCTCGCGATTCTCTAACAAATACGACACTCCCGACGGACAACGCAAGTTGTCTTCCAACACGAAGTATGTACCATCGCCACCCCGAATAAGATCCGAGCCCGAAATATGCGCCCAAATATTCTCTGGCGGTTTCAGCCCTTCACACTGTTTCAGATACGATGTACAGGATCGAATCATATCCTCGGGCACAATTTTATCCTTTAGAATCTTGCCTTCGTTATACACATCGTGTACAAACTTATTGAGTGCGTAAATACGTTGCTCAAGGCCACGCTCCAAGTGATCCCACTCGGCACTTTTAATAATACGGGGTATAATATCGAGATGCAAAATGCGCTCAACACCTTGTTTGTCGCTATACACATTAAAAGTCATGCCCAACGAGAGCTGTACCCTATCCGTAGAATGCTGCAAATGGTTTAGTTTTTTGCGTCCCATTTTTTCGAGTCGTTCCTTTATCAGTGCATACTCGGGGCGTACAAGCCCAGCACTGTCGAACATTTCGTCGTAAAAACCCTCAGTTTTGTAGGCTTCAAAATTCTTTTCGATCATAGGATATTCAATTTTTTAATGTTTGCTCAATATAACCCCTTGAGGTCCCCTAGCTTCAATCAGAGACCACCTTAAAATAGCTGTGTGAATTTCGGAAAAACAGGCTGTGAATTTCAAAAATACAGCAGACTAATTAGATTATGTAAAATTATAAATTATAAAGCAATCCCCCAAATTTAACAGCAATCAATTTAAAAAAGTAACATTTGTAAAGCAATAGCCCCATAAAAATTACACTATGAAATTAAATAAATGTAATTTCACACCAACCCACCCCTACATTAAATTAAAAAGACAAAGTATAAATACAACTACCAAATATCGGACTCCAGAAGTTTTACACAGTCATTTTTAAACAAAGAAACCAACAGACGCACTTAGCAGAATAAAGGAATAAGGTAGGGATCTTCTAATCAGTTTGGTTCGCAAAAAGCGTTAAAAAAAGCTTTTGTAAACCATAAATTTCAACTCGGTATTCAAACCAGCGTACAAATATATTTTCAGCCGAATTCCGATAGATTTCCCATTCTAATTTTTATAAAACAACAACTTGCCACACTTATAAATTCACGGGTTAAATGAATAGGGAGGAGAAGCAAAACTGCTTGTTTAGCCTCTAAGATAGCCATAAAAGAGCGTTTTTGCAAATTAATACCACTCCGCCAGCAGCGCAAACTTCTACAAATCGAACCCAAAGACCCAACCGACCCGATTCATTCAACACCACAGAAAGCTACTAATTTGTAGTAAGTTACAGAAACCGAATGTAGGACACACCAAACCAAATATCGCTAGAAAAAAAACCAACGAAAAAAAAAGAAAAAAAGGATTTGGAGCGGGAGCGAAACAGTACTTATATACCACTGCTGCCGGCTATCCGCTTGTAGTCCTCGCTGGAGGGTGCGTTGTCATTAGGCCGCCCGTGTATTCCAATCCGACCCTTTCATAAACTGACACTTCCGTTCGCCAGCTGTGGGCTACCGCTACTATCCGGGCTAGACCGATCGGCAGCACCCTTTGTAACGCCGTAAGATCGCTGGGCAAGCACTTTGGGTTGGCCTGCGGCCATGAGGCGTTATCGCACTCCAAGCCTACGGCTTGGCCTAGCCACGTCCCGTACCGCCACACACAGCCCCATCAGCACAAACAAACACACACATAACCGACAAAAACCACTCGTAGGAAAACCGCCGAAAACAGATTTAAAGCTATATTTGTAACGGAGGAACAAACAACACCGCACAATAAAAAGAGCATGATGCCACTCACTTCAAATACGCTGCACCTAACAAATTTCGGTAAGTATCAAACTTAAAGCACCTTAGATATATATGGGTGGC
>JBDKHP010000138.1:0-4856 GCA_039797645.1 Bacteroidota bacterium | reverse complement strand
TTATACGCACTAAACTGAGTAACATTTGGGTTTATGGCATAAATTTCCTCCGCAATGTCGGTGCTCGGAATCGTGTTCTGGGCTTTAATGAGCGCCGATTCAAGAATTCGTATTTTCTCGTCTTTGTCTTGTATCACAAGTTCGTTTTTGTGGTAAATTTCCTCGATGATACCGCTTTTTATCTGCCCCACATCTACCGACTGAATGTCGAGCGAGCCTTGTTTTACAATTAACTTAGTTCGGTTGAGCGAATATTTATTCAACAGTTGGCTTAGCTCCTGTATTTGAAGTTTCGTAATTTCTTTACCCGTTAGTATTACTTCGATCGAGCAAGTATCCGTGAGGTGATACGCTATATGTTTGCCCACAATTTGCGTCTTTTCAAAATTGAATTCTTTATTCAAGTAGCTCTGTACGTTTGAGTTAAAGATTGTTTGTTGAATAATCTGGTATCCGAAATAGATGCTCGGCAATACAGTAAGCACCACAATGACCGATATATAGCGTTTAACATGAGCAGCTCTTTTTTTATCGACAACCTGTTTTTGCGGAAATTTCAGGAAACGAACAATTATCAGTGTCGATAAACTAATCATTACCGCATTGATGAAGAAAAGGTAAAACGCACCCAAAAAGAAGTAGAGATTGCCCGTGGCCAACCCGTAGCCAGCCGTACAAAGCGGCGGCATGAGTGCGGTAGCTATGGCAACCCCCGGAATCGCATTGCCTTTCTCTTTGCTGGCACCCGCGATTATTCCAGCCAAACCACCCGATAATGCGATAAGAACATCGTAAATTGTGGGTGTCGTACGGGCCAACAATTCCGACTGTGCCTCGGTAAGAGGGCTTACCAGAAAATACAGCGCAGAGGTAGCCACACTAATAACCACCGCTACAAGTAAATTCTTGAGCGAGCGTTTAAGCAGCGAAAAATCGTAAATTCCCACACCCAAACCAAGCCCCATAATTGGCCCCATAAGTGGCGATATGAGCATCGCACCAATTATCACGGCGGTAGAATTTACATTCAGCCCAATCGAGGCTACAAAGATGGCAAATATCAGTGTCCAGATATTTATCCCCTTAAAATCCACCCCCTTTTCAATAGATTTTATGGTAGCCAGATTGTCTTCTTGTTCGTGCGCCAGACTAAAATTGTCTTTGAGAAAGGCCGCTATAGCGTGGAAAATTTGTTGCATAATTTCGTCAGTAACTATATTACATAAGGCCAGTTGTTTTTTGCCCTTGTGAGGTCAAAAATATTGATTTTTTCCGAAGTAACTAAACCAAACGGAAGAAGTTCACATTTCCACCGCACAAACGTCACAGCCACAGACCAATCTACAACAATCACCCAGCAGCGTTTCTATTCAACAGCCAACCGAAAAAAAAAATAAAGATTAGGAGCGGGGGCGAAACTTTTCAAATAAACCCCGCTGCCGGCTATCCGCTTGTAGTCCTCGCAGACGGAAACCTTATCACTTGGTCGCCGACGTATTTCAATCAAGCCCCTGTACAAAAGGCTATTGCGTCACGCTGCTGTGGGCTACCGCTACTATCCGGGCTAGGCCGTGCTGCAGTTTTTCAATTCCACGCCGTAATCTGGCTAGGCCAGCCAGTCAGTTGGCCTACGGCCATGTGGCAAGGACACCAAGCCTACGGCTTGCCTGGCCGCCCCACAAAGACGGTAGCCAACACACCCAATACCACATTGTCTTGCCCTGATCTCGGTTGACAAAAAAACGAATAACTGACAAGCTACGACAATCTATGACAACTTAATATAAGAACAAGACAAATTCCTTAACTTAAAGGCATTGTCCCCGCCCCACGTGAAGGGTGCCGTGCCTAGCATGGCCGTAGGCCAACCAAAAGTGTTAGTCTTGCGTACCTACGGCGTCTAAGAAGGAGCTGCCGCCTCAACTAGCCCGGATCGCGGCAAGTAGCCCACAGCGACGAACTGCAATATCCTTTTGTACTGAGGTTTGACTGTAATACACTGTAACCAAGTGATGGCGTACCCGTGCGCGAGGACTACTGCTAAGAGCCGGTAGCCGCCCTTACAAATATTGTTGAGCTACAGCTCCTACTCATTATTTTTTTGTTTTTTGGCATTGGCTCTGTTTCCTTTCGTTTGGATTTCCGCACTGTAAACCAAACCGATTCTAGCATTTTTGAGATGTGTTTCTCTTGGGCTAAAAATGGTTCGGAATTGCGGTGATAAGTTGTTGGCAAATATTTGATTTTTAGTTTTATGAATTTGGCGATAGTTGTTATCTTGGTTTTTGTAATAAATGTACCGTTTGGCTTTTGGCATGAAGGTGTAAATCAAATCTCAATCCATTGGTTTTTAGCGACTCATGCGCATACTTGGATTGGTGTTTTGTTGCGGCGTGTACTCGCTTTGGGCTTTGGTTGGGGGTTTCTCTGGCTGTTGGTTCTGTTTTTTCGTATGGCCAGCATGTGTGGGGATACGAACGACGCTTTGGTATGGGCCTACGGAAGTAATATGTGATTGATTTATGGAAGACGAAAATAAAACTGCTTTGTCGGTTCAGAGTGGTGTGGAACAGCCGCCGACTTTGAGCGCCGATGCGGTGTCGCGGTTTAAGGCTTTGCGGCAAAAACCGCTCACTACCGAGGCCTTTGTGGCGGGTATTCTACGGGGCGATATTACTATTCTTAGTAAGGCTATTACACTGGTAGAAAGTGCTTTGCCTGTACATAGGGCGCAGGCAGCTCAGATTTTGGAACAGTGTATTCCGCACAGTGGACGGTCTATACGTATCGGGATTACGGGCGTGCCAGGTGTGGGGAAAAGTACTTTCATCGAGTCGCTTGGGGGTACAATTACCGCCGAAGGGCATAAGTTAGCGGTGCTGGCTATTGACCCAAGTAGCGAACGCTCCAAGGGTAGCATTTTGGGCGACAAAACCCGAATGGAGGAACTTGCGGCAAACCCGAATGCTTATATTCGTCCGTCGCCTTCGGCTGGAACTCTGGGGGGCGTGGCCAATAAAACACGCGAAACGATGCTGCTTTGCGAGGCCGCTGGCTATGATGTGATTTTTATAGAAACGGTAGGCGTGGGGCAGTCTGAAACTACGGTGCATGGAATGGTCGATTTTTTCTTGCTGCTGATGTTGGCTGGGGCCGGTGACGAGCTTCAGGGTATTAAGCGGGGGATTATGGAAATGGCTGATTCTATTGCCATTACAAAGGCCGATTCGGGTAATGAAGCTAAGGCTACGATGGCTCAGGCGCAATATAAGAGTGCCTTGCATTTGTTCCCAGGCACGGAATCGGGCTGGATTCCGCGTGTGCTTACGTGTTCGTCGGTGCACAAAATTGGGCTTGCGGAGGTGTGGCAGGCGGCAAAAGATTACCTACATCATACCCAAGATGGTGGTTTCTGGCAATCGAAACGGAACCAACAGGCCATGGATTGGTTGCACCAAAGCATTCGTGAGGGGCTGATGCAGCACTTTTTTGAAAATGCTGAAATGCGCAATTCTTTGGATGGGTTTGAGCAGAAAGTGATGCAGGGGTTGGTTTCGCCCTACAACGCCGCGCAAGAACTTTTGAGCGAATATTTTGGGAAATAATATGATAATCGAAATTCTTTTGGCCGACATAACTACCGTAAGTGCCGACGCTATTGTGAATGCGGCGAACAGTACTTTAATGGGTGGTGGGGGTGTAGATGGGGCTATACACCGACGTGGTGGCCCAGAGATACTACAAGAATGCCGCGAGATTCGGAGCCGTCAGGGTGGCTGCGATACGGGCGATGCAGTGATTACCACTGCTGGGAAGCTTGCGGCCAAGTACGTGATTCATACCGTGGGGCCTGTGTGGCGGGGTGGGAGCAATCAGGAGGCTGCGCTTTTACAACAGTGCTACGTGCGTTGCCTCGATTTGGCCACGCAAAAGGGACTAAAAACAATTGCGTTCCCAAATATCAGCACGGGTGTGTACCGGTTCCCGAAAACATTGGCTGCTACTGTGGCCACGAAATCGGTGCGCGATTATAAAAATGAAAATGCTACTATTGAGCGAGTTATTTTCGTGAGCTTCGACCCCGAAAGCTACGAACTTTACCATAAAATACTAAACTTACCAGACTGATGGACACCGAAAAATTAGACGGGCGTATCCGTAAACATATAGAAATTGGCCAAGAGGTAGAGATTGTGCTAAAACAAGACCAGCGCACGGGCGCACTCACCGAGGGTGTTGTAAAACGGATTCTTACCAAATCGCCGAACCATCCGCATGGCATTAAAGTGCAGCTGGAAACGGGAGAAGTGGGACGTGTGAAACATATAATTGATTGACTTTTTTCGGTGTTCGAACTCTTATTGGAAGCCCCGTTTGTGGGCTTTCTTTTTTTGTCGGCTGTTTTGTTCTGTTTCTGATGGAATTAAACTTATTTTTGGGGACTTCAAACAATCGGTGTTCATTGCGTGTTGCTTGCTGTTTTGCTTAATTGCCGAACGGCTAAACTGCGTTTTTTAAGAACGGTTTAAATAGATTTTTGTATGTTTCGAGTAAGAAGAAGGGGTTTGTACCGCAAACTAATGATTTGGAGATTGCGTCATATTTCTGAAAATCAGATGATTATTGCTTTGAGTGTGACGGTAGGGGTGTTGGCGAGTTTGGCGGTGATGCTGATGAAATGGACAACGCATTACATGGAACATGTGTTGGAGTATTATTTTAAAGTAGAAGAGGCCAACTACTTGTATGTATTTTATCCGTTGATTGGTATTTTTGGGGTATATCTCTATATGAAATACTTGGTAAAGAAGGAAATAGGCCATGGTATCCCCGCTGTATTGCATTCAATTGCGAGA
>JBDKHP010000137.1:0-9073 GCA_039797645.1 Bacteroidota bacterium | reverse complement strand
CTTTTGACGAGCAAGCTCTTGAAGACGATTTTCGGGTGTTTACGGATTGGTTGCTCAAAAGCCGTGGTGATTATTTTTTGTACCGCGATTTTCAGAGCCGAAATGTGCTGCTGGTGGATGGTGAACCGTACTTTATTGATTATCAGGGCGGACGTAGGGGAGCGTTGCAGTACGATATTGCGTCGTTGCTGTACGACTCGAAAGCGGATTTGCCTGAGTCTGTACGGGATGAGTTCTTGAATTTTTATTTGGATCGGTTGCAGGAGTTTTTGCCCGTAAACCGGACGGAATTTGTGCAGTATTATCATGGCTTTGTACTGATTCGGATTATGCAGGCTATGGGGGCGTATGGCTACCGTGGTTTTTTTGAACGTAAAGAGCTGTTCTTACAGAGTATTCCTTACGCTTTAGACAATCTTCAGTCGCTACTCGCGAAGATAGATTTGCCGATTGACCTCCCGGAACTTACTCGGGTGTGGCAAAGCTTGGCAAATTCCGAAAAATTGCGATCTATTGGGACTAAGGCGCAAAAGCTGCGTGTGAAGATTCAGAGTTTTTCGTTCCGCCGGGGTTTGCCCGAAGATACTACTGAACATGGTGGTGGCTATATTTTCGATTGTAGGAGTGTGCACAACCCTGGTAGATACCCCGAATACAAAACTAAAACGGGTAAGGATCAGGCGATTATCGATTTTTTTGCACAAGAGGAAGAGATGTTGCTCTTCTTCGACGATGTAAAACGTATGGTTTTCAGGAGTGTGGAAAAGTATATTTCGCGCAAGTTCAACTACATTTCGGTGAGTTTTGGTTGTACGGGCGGCCAACACCGGTCTGTTTATTGTGCGGAGCAGTTTGCGAAGGCGCTTACCGATAAGTACGATGTGGTGGTAGATCTTTCGCACCGTGAAGAGAAATACTGGCCTAGCTAGTTTATATAACAACTTGTATATTTGAATTTTGGCTCATTAATATTGTTGTATGATCGCATTTATTCCGGCGGCAGGTTTGGGTACGAGGCTCAAACCATATACGCTGACGAAACCTAAGGCTCTGGTTGAAATTGGTGGAAAATCGCTCTTAGAACTTGCTATTACGAAGCTCAAGAGATTTGGCTATACCCGTTTTGTGGTGAATGTACACCACTTTGCCGACCAAATTATTGATGCACTCGCTAAAAACGATAATTTCGGGATGGAAATCTTTATTTCCGACGAGCGAAATGGCTTACTCGATACGGGCGGTGGCATTTTGCAAGCTGCTAACTTTCGGTTGCCGGACGAAGAAATGCTGGTTTATAACGTCGATGTGCTTTCGGACATCAATCTTGATCGCTTTCGGGCAATTCACCATTTGCGCGAAACTCCTGTAACTTTGGCCTGTCGCGTACGCGAGAGTAGCCGCCAGTTGCTCTTCGACGATTTACATCTGTGTGGCTGGACAAACAAACAAACGGGGCAAGTGCGTATGGCGCGGCATCTCTGCAGTTTACAAGAGTTCGCTTTTAGTGGCATTCATTTATTGTCTCCAGCTTTTTTCCCCCTCGTGAACGAACAAGGGGCATTCTCGATTATAGATGTATATCTGCGCTTGGCAGAAACGCATAAACTAAGCTACTACAACCATAGCTACGACTATTGGGCCGACCTAGGAAAAGTTCCACAGTTAGAACAATTACAAGCAGAAGTTAGCGAAAAAGGTTTCTTTTGGATTTAAATAAAAAAGGCTGCTTCGGAATCGGAGCAGCCTTTTTGTTAGTTTTATATAGTGTATCAACCTGCATTCATAGAAATCAGGAATTCTTCGATTGATCGAGTTTTCATAAGTCTGTCGCGCATAAATTCCATTGCTTCTACTGATGTCATGTCGGTAAGGAAATTTCGCAACACCCAAATTCTGCTCAACATCTGCTTGTCGATCAGTAAATCTTCGCGCCGTGTACCCGAAGCAGTAATATCGACAGCTGGGTAAATGCGTTTGTTTGATAATTTACGGTCGAGCTGAAGTTCCATGTTGCCAGTACCTTTAAACTCTTCAAAAATAACTTCGTCCATTTTAGAACCCGTGTCAATAAGCGCAGTGGCAAGAATCGTAAGTGAACCGCCCCCCTCAATATTCCGTGCAGCACCAAAAAAGCGTTTCGGTTTGTGCAATGCGTTGGCATCTACACCACCCGAAAGTACACGTCCCGATGCAGGCGAAACCGTGTTGTAGGCGCGAGCCAAACGGGTAATTGAGTCTAAGAGAATCACCACATCGTGTCCACATTCAACCAAACGTTTTGCTTTTTCAAGCACCATGTTTGCCACTTTTACGTGTCTGTCGGCAGGTTCGTCGAATGTCGAAGAAATAACCTCGGCATTTACGCTACGTGCCATATCCGTAACCTCTTCAGGGCGTTCGTCTATTAGCAACACCAATAAATAAACCTCAGGATGATTTGCAGCAATAGCGTTTGCTATTTCTTTCAACAACACAGTTTTACCAGTTTTCGGCTGGGCAACGATGAGTCCGCGTTGGCCTTTACCGATTGGTGCAAAAAGATCTATAATTCTTGTAGAAAGTGTGTCTTTGTTGTTGCCCGTGATGTTAAATTTTTCATCGGGGAAAAGTGGAGTCAAATAGTCAAACGGCACACGGTCGCGGATATATTCAGGCGAACGTCCGTTAATTTCTTCAACTTTAATGAGTGGGAAATACTTTTCGCTTTCTTTGGGTGGGCGAATAGAACCACGTATTGTATCGCCAGTTTTGAGACCAAACAATTTGATCTGCGACTGCGAAACGTAAATATCGTCGGGAGAGTTAAAATAATTGTAATCTGGCGAACGCATGAAACCGTAACCGTCTGGCATGATTTCCAACACACCGCAACTCACCACAATACCATCGAACTCGTAATTCGTTTTCTCATTGTTAACTGCACCACTGTTATTATATTGAGTTTGTGCATCGTTGCCCGAATTTTGGTTTTGATGCGCCGTGTGCTGGTTCGAGTTTTGCTGATTATGGTTACTGTTGGTATTTCTGTGTGGTTGATTCTGATTCTGGGAATTCTTCTTTTCAAAATTTTGCTGATGCGGCTTGCGGTCTTCACGCCCCGAATTTTCTCGACGATCAAACTCACGTCGCTCGTTATTCTGTCGTTTGTCAGTAAACGGACGCTTTACATCAACACGTTGGCGGCGATCATCCTTACGAAAATCTGAGGTTGTTTTTTCATCCTTTTTACTCTCCTCTTTCGGAGGGTTTGGGGTTGGCGTTCCGTCCTTTCTAATGATTACACGACGTTTATCAGGATGGTGGTTTATGTGAACCTCTTGTTTGTCCTCATTCCGATCTTCAGCGATAGGCGATTGAGGTTCGGCTTCCTGTTTAAATTCCTCTGTTTTCATCTCTAAAGTCTGTGTTTCCACAGTAGGTTCTTGTT
Source organism: Bacteroidota bacterium (assembly GCA_039797645.1). Taxonomy (GTDB): domain Bacteria; phylum Bacteroidota; class Bacteroidia; order Bacteroidales; family JBDKHP01; genus JBDKHP01. The sequence continues at coordinate 5,646 of JBDKHP010000137.1, read as the reverse complement.
TAACAGTTTCGGCTATAACTTCCTGAAGAACAACTTCGGGTTTGACCGACTTCATTTCAGCGGAGGCAGTTTCGCGAACCGAGTTTTTTTCCATTTCGGGCTTGGAGGCTTTTGTCTCGTCCTTTGTTGGAGGGTTGTTTTTAGGCCCGCGTCTGTCCGCTTTGGCTTGAACATTCACACTAACTATCGCTTGTTGATCTAAAATCTTATAGATAAGCTCTTTTTTCTTGAGAGCCTCCACACGTTTGATGTTTAATTCTTTCGCGATGTCTCTCAGATCGGCAACAAGCCTCTTGTTAAGCTCCTCAATGTCATACATATAGCTGTCTCGTTTTTTTGAGCATATTATTTACCTAAATAATTTATTAATACCTAGTACACCGCAACCAAAGCTGGGGCATTACGTACAAAACTTCTGTTGGAATGGATTTTTGAATAGAGAAAGAGCCAACTAAATAGATTGATCGTAAACGGCACAATATTACACAAATCGAAATAAAAGCCAAACTTTTTGAGTAGGTAAAAATTTAGTACGACTGTGTGTAAGACCGCGTAAAGATATGCTAAAAAAAAATAATTGTCAACTTCTTTAAATAAATAAAACAAATTAGAAACAATATTCGTAAACGGAGAGTGAGTACACACCAAAACATATTCTCAAAACATACGTAAGATAACAGCAAATAAATAAGCATACAAATAATGTACGTTCTAAATACCTAAACCAATCACATTATTGTAAACCCCTAAGCCCTACAAAAAATGAGACAGTTAAAAATTAGTAAACAAGTTACCAACCGCGAAGCTCCTTCCTTAGACAAGTATCTCCAGGAAATTGGGAAAATAGACCTACTCCATCCTGACGAAGAAGTTGAACTTGCACGCCGCATTCGTGTAGGCGATGCTTACGCCCGAGAAAAACTTATCCGGGCAAACCTTCGTTTTGTGGTATCGGTTTCTAAACAATATCAAAACCAAGGGCTTAGCCTACCAGACCTTATTAACGAAGGCAACGTAGGCCTCATAAAAGCCGCACATCGTTTTGACGAAACCAAAGGCTTCAAATTTATTTCCTACGCAGTGTGGTGGATTCGCCAATCTATTCTACAAGCACTTGCTGAACAAGCACGTATCGTACGTCTGCCCCTCAATAAAATAGGGTCTATAAACAAAATAAACAAAACCTACGCTAGCCTTGAACAAAAGTTCCAGCGTAATCCCTCTACGCAAGAAATTGCCGACGAGCTAGAAGTGAATGAGAAAGAAGTAAAAGTTGCACTAAAAAGCTCTGGACGACACGTTTCCATGGATGCTCCCATGACCCAAGACGAAGACGGCAGTATGTACGACGTAATGCAAAGTGTTGAAAACACAAGCCCCGATTTAGACCTTATTAATGATTCACTTCGCAAAGAAATCGAACGAACACTATCCACCCTCACCGAGCGAGAAGCCGACATAATCCGTCTGTACTACGGCCTTTACGGTAAACACTCCCATACGCTCGAAGAAATTGGTGAAAAATTCGGACTTACACGCGAGCGCGTACGTCAGATTAAAGAGAAAGCCATCAAGCGGTTAAAATCAAACAACAAATGCCAGCAGCTGATACCCTACCTTGGATAAATCGCTACACTAATAATATGTTGAAGCCATAGCCCTATCCGGGATATGGCTTTTTTTATGTCTGAAAGTCACTAAAGGCTACAAAATCAGAATAATATCACTAATTTTGCAGATGAAATGAATCTGTTCCCTATCTCAGCACCACCATTTCTCGGTCAGTATAATAATCAGTATCATGAAAAAAACCATATTCATATATATCGTTGTCTTTTCACAAGTTGCAAGTACACTACACCTCGCTGCCCAAAATTACACCGATACCATACAACAAATGCCTTTTGTACTCAAAGTAAGCCAACAAGTCTGGCTCGACAAAGCACATTCAGCAGAAAACCAAGCACTCCGATGGCGGCAACTCATCGCCAAAAACCAGCACGAAGCTGACTCAGTACGCCAACTCGCCGATACGCCCGACGTGAAGCACAAAAAACACGAGTTAAAAAAGCTCATGCAAATAAACGACCAACAGCTCGAATACCAAAATAACGACTACCTGAGTCGCATTCAGGCCTGCGAACAATACAACCAAATACTCCTTTATTGGCTTGATCGCAGCCCACAATTTGTACGCCCGGACGAAGTAGCCGAATTAAAAACCGCCGCACAAAAAAACATAAAAAAAGCCCACTCTCGACTCGGATCTGCCACCCGTGAAGAAAAAACGAACTATCCCAACGCCATAAACAACCGCAAGGAAGCACTACTAAACTATTACCAAGCCCTACAATTTAGCCTAAACGCAATTCGCACGGCAAACGGCCTGATGCCAGAAAGCATGAAAGCCGACACCACTAATATTGAACCCACTACCCTAGCTCTCGCACAAACGGATGAATTACCTGAACTCAACACCACCATAAGCTACACCCCCAAAAACCTCATATTCAAAGTACAAATAGCTGCAGCACCCCAGGAACTCAGCCTCGAAACCCTACGTAGCATCTACACACCCAAACCAGGCGAAATCATCAACAACGAAATAGAAGACAATTGGTACAAATACGCCCTAGGTAATTTCGCCACTTACGAGCAAGCCAGCGACTACAAACAAAGCATCAACGTACCCGATGCCTTTATCATCGCCTACCTCGACCATCGCAAAATAGACCTCCCCGACCTGATACCCTTAGGCGAAACATTCCCAGAAAATTCCAACAGTTACCGTATACAAATCCTCGCCACACGCGCACCCGCGAGCCCCGAAAAAGTACGCCAACTTATGCTGGGCAATCAGATTGTGAACATAACCCACCAAAACGGTTGGTACAAATATACTATCGGCAATTACCCCAACCCCGAAACTGCCCAAATATCTATTAAAAATATCCAACAATCTGGCGCATTCGTAGTTCGTTACAATTCCTCAGGCCAAGAAATAGCCTCCCAGTAGCCACACAAACAAAAATCAAGTCAACAAGTATAATCCAAAACAGCCCAAAATTTCAAAACGTACGCAAAATATACAAGCCTAACATGCCCCAGAAAACGACCTAAACACAACAAATAGGCTACCGAATTTCAAAATGAGCCAAAAAACAACAGATACTATAAAATTTGTACACATCCAAGCCCAAACACTACACAAAAATTTCCAGACATTTTATTATCTTTACGGCAACAAATATAATTTGCACCCATACAAATCAACATGAAACTCTTGCCACTGATATTCGTAGGGCTTTACGCAACAATAGCTTCCGCACAAAACCTAGTCCCCAACTCCAGCTTCGAGACCTATGAAGAATGTCCGAAATACTACACCGAATGGACTCCAGATCAGCATCTCGTACTCGGTTGGACTTACCCAAGCCAAGGCACGCCAGATTACTACAACACCTGCGCTAAAGGCCTAAAAGTAGGCGTACCCGACAATTTTATGGGGAGCAGCCAACCACGAACTGGCAACGCCTACGTCGGCATTTTTGTACTCGGGCAGGGTAATTACAGCGAATACATACAAACGGAACTCATACAACCCTTAGAAGCGGGCAAAAAATACTGCATTAATTATTGGTATCGACTTGCACAAAACGGGGAAATGGCATCGGACCGCCTCGATTTATATTTCAGTAACACCCGCACCTACCAAAAACGCGAAGATTTTCTCCAATTACGCCCACAAGTACAAAACCCCAAAGGGAAAATGCTCCGCAACAAAGATTCATGGGCACTTTACAGTGCCATTTACGAAGCAAAAGGCGGGGAACTATTTATGGTAATTGGCAATTTCGTGGGTTACAAACAAACCATGCGTGAGTACGTTGTCGATAAAACAGGCTACGCTGGCAAAGGCCGTTTCTCCTATTATTACATAGACGATGTAAGCGTAAAATTCATCACTGATTGTAAAGAATGTGAAGGCATCCCAACCGATATGCGTGTAGAAGTAGCTACCGAATACTCCGCACCAACCGATTTAAGCGCCAACGATGGCCGCATCGAACTAAAAGTAACAGGAGGACAACCACCTTATTACATACAGTGGGAAGACGGTACTTCCGATCTGATCCGCGAAAACCTACCCTTTGCAACATACAAATACACTGTAAGGGATCACTACCTTTGCGATGTATCAGAAGAAGTTACCTTTTTTACCGCCAAACCCGACACATCTTATCGAGGTGGAAATACTGGCATTATTACCCTCAATATTACGGGAGGCGACAAACCCTACAAAGTGCGCTGGAACAATGGAGCAACAGAAGCCAAACTCACAGGACTAGGCGAAGGAGATTACAACTATGTAGTTACCGATGCCAAAGGAAGAACAATTGAAGGCACAGTGGTTTTCAGCGATTTTTCAAACAGACTCAAAGGCATACATGAAGGCGACGCAATTGTACTGGACAACATATTTTTTGAAATAAGCAGCATCGAACTTCTGCCGCAATCCTATGCCGCACTCGACAAAATTGTGGACTTTTTTCACGACAGTTCAGTTGGCTTGGTAGAAGTTTCTGGCCATACAGACAGTACAGGCAGTAAAACAATTAACAAACAAATTTCTGAAGGACGCGCCAAAACCGTAGTCGATTATTTGGTAAGCAAGGGTATCGACAAAGAGCGAATTATTTACACAGGTTATGGCCCCGACAAACCGGTTGCTCCCAACACGAACGAACTCGGACGGCAGAAAAACAGAAGAGTCGAATTTAAGGTGATCAAAAAATAATCGAAATTAGAGAATAAACACCACAAAGGGTCAAATCGAAACGATTTGACCCTTTGTGGTGTTTATACGTTAAGGATTGTATAAAAATGTTTTTTTTAACCCATTTTATTTGCTAAAATCAATATCGCAAGCCGCAATACCACCACGAATTCCCCAGTTTTCACGGGGCTGTTCGTTAAGGAAAATAAAAAGCTCTTTGGGTGCTATGTCAAGTTTCGCTTCAAGATTTTGGGTAAGCCTACGATACAATTCACGTTTTACATCCACACTACGCCCAGAAAAGAGATCAATCTCTACGATAATACGATATGGATCGCTCAAACTGAACAAGTTGTGAGGGTGTTGCACCAAGCGAATATTACGCTCATTCGTACCCAAACCCAAACCTTGCTGTACACTTAGCAAGGTAGTTTCGAGTAATGTAGCCAAAAAAGTATCGCTTTCGCCGGCGGCAATGTCTATTTTTACGAGGGGCATGGGGTTCGTATGAATGTTGTTGACAGGGTTTAACTGTTCCAAATTTGGCCAAATATACTAATTTAAAGGGCAAAGTGCGCCATATTGACTGAGATTTTACGACCCGCGTAGTACGAGAACCGTACGCTACGTGGTGTGAGAGCCTCTCCCGACCTGAAATGTCAGTTCGGACGGGCTATGCGATTCGATGCTAATTGATTTCACTCTCTATCTGTACCAATGTTAGTGTTATTAAGTTTTCCAAAAAACACCCTAAAACATCAAAAGATTTTTTCATCTCTTCGGGTGTTTTTAAGTTAAATAGTGTAGGGTTCTATTTCACCTGATAGTATAATAGTTTAAGCATCATTTCGTTCACTATCCAATTTTTC
>JBDKHP010000136.1:0-5854 GCA_039797645.1 Bacteroidota bacterium | reverse complement strand
CGGAGTTTACTACTTGTAAATGAGCATTTAAAAAATTCGATCCAACGCAGAGATCGACTAAAAAAACAGACTCTAAATAGTCGATGAATATCAATAAAGTACTGTCAGTAGATCGTTGAATATTGAAGCCCGTAATGGAATGTATATACCACGGTATTTTATTGTGCGCTTTCTTTTCGTGGCTCGTATGTGATTGGTAAGTAGTTGCGAAGAGTTGATTTGTTGGCGTTTTGTGCTTTGTATTTGTGCGATTTTCTGCCTTTTTGCTTTCGTGCCGATTTTTTACTGCATTTTGTCACCTTAATTTGTGGGTTTGGATTGCTGATTACGCCTTAGCCCCGACGGGAAAATAGCCGTCGGGGTTTGGGTGTTAGGTAATTGGCAACATGGCCATCGGCCAATATAAAGTATTTGCCCTGCGTACCTACGGCGTTACAAGTGGTGCTGCCGACCGAACTAGCCCGGATCGCGGCAAGTAGCCCACAGCGACGTGCTGCAATATCCTTTTGTACAGGGGTTTGACTGAAATACTCGGGCGGCCAAGTGAAGACGTTCCCGTGCGCGAGGACTACTGCTAAGAGCCGGTAGCCGCCTTTACAAATAAAGTTGAGCTACAGCTCCTTATCTTTCTTTTTATTTTTTTGTTTTTAATTCGATTTGTTGGGTTGTAATCTTGCTTGCGATTTTGAAGCGTGGGTAAATAAAAAGCCCTTAGGATCGTGCTAGGCAAGATCCTAAGGGCTTTTGGAAATGGTTTTTGTGCTTAACGAACTTCGACCCAGAGGCCTTTCTGACGGGCGTATATGTCGGCGTTGTACATGGCTTCGCAATTTACGGCTGGTAGATAGTACCGGCCTGTATAGCTGGCGTTGAGCTTAATTGCAAACCGTTTGCTTTGTCCGGCGGTGAGACTGAAGTACTGATTGACACGGTCGTCGCGGAAGTCTTCGTAATCTGCAACGGCTGTTTTGGGTGTATTGGGCAGTTCTAACAGGCGGGTGTTGATAATTTCCCAACCAGAAGGTACTATTTGCGTGAGGGCTAGTTGTTCTAAATACCGGTTGGTTGGGTTGCTTACTGTTACCATTGCTACAAAATCGGTACCTTGTGTAAGTAATTCAGGACTAATTAATTCGCCTTTTGAATTGAGGTAACGAACTTCTATTTTCAACTGACTGGCGTCTGAGGTCTCGCGGCCTGGGGCGGGAACTCCACTGCGGTTGAGGCTCACGTAAAGCGTACCCGAAGAACTGTTCTTGAGGTTGAGTTTGCGGTTGCGGTCGCCTTGGGGTATTTTGTAAGAAAGCATGTTGGCGGTGGAACTCAGGTTTATACTGCTTGCGCCGTCGGTGAGTATTGCTTTTGGTTTGTCGGCAGGTGGGTAGGCTTCCATGTATTTGGAAACTGCCAACAAGCAATAGGCCGTGGTTTGGGTACTGTACCAGGAGTTTGTGCTGAGTCGGTTGGATATTTCTTTGAGAATCGGTTGGGCTTCGGCTTGATTTTTCATGGCCGATAAGGCTTCGAGAATCATGGCTTTGTCGCGTAGGTCGCTGCCGAATGTGCCGTTTAGCTCGGAATACGGGTCTATTTGTGTACCCAAATTGGCGAGTAATTTGGTGGCTGTAGAACTTTTGCCACTTACGTAGAATGCAAGCGCCAATTGCCATTTCGCAATTTTCGATATTTTAGAACTTTCGCGAAGTTTGTTCATTGAGCCTTTTTCTGCTTTTCCTAAGAGCGCAAGTGTGTAGAGACGGTAGGATTGTTCTTGTTGTGAACTTGGGCCGTCGTTGCTCCAACTGCGTGCTTTTTGGTTTTGATATTTCTCCCATTTGTCGAGCATACTGGCGGGTACAGCATAGCCAGCTTTTTGGGCTTCTATGAGGAAGTGGCCCGCGTAGTTTGTGCCCCAGATGTTTACGTCGGCATCGCCTGGCCAGTAGCTGAAGCCTCCGCTGAAAGTTTGGAAGCTGGCAATGCGCTGTATGGCATGTTGTACATTTTTGGCAACTTCTTGTTTTTGTGTAGGATTAAGGCTGATGAATTTCGCCAGATACAACTGCGGAAATACCGAAGATGTGGTTTGCTCGATGCAACCGTGTGGATAGGTAATGAGGTAATCGAGGCGTTTGCTGAGGTTTATTGGCGGCATTACGCTGGCCTCTATGGTGCCAAGGTTTGTGCCGTCCATGCCGATACCTACGTATTGGGTTTCCCACTGTTCGCCCGGTTTGAGCGCTTTTTGTTCATATTCTGAAACCCTTGGGTTGGCTGTACGTAGCGTCAATTGGGTTTCGCTTGATGATTTTTCATTGCCTGAAACGGCTTCTATTTTTATTTTTGCAAGGCCAGTGGCTTCCAGTACTTTCACCTCGAATTTGAGGATTTTTTCACCCGGTTTGTCGAAGCTTACCGTTTGGGTCGATTCGCCAACAAGCTCCAAAAGACGGTTGGTTTTGAGGGTAACGGTTGCTTGTTTTACACTTGGTTTCATTGCAAAAACGTGTACCGGAATAGAGAGCGTTTCGCCAGGCCCCATCACACGGGGCAAACTGGCCTGTACCATAAGTGGTTGTGTTACTTTGATTTGTTTTTGGGCAGAGCCGAAGGCTTTTTTGTTGGACGCTACAACCATTACACGAACCGCACCTACATAGTTCGGCATGTGTATTTTGTGGGTTTTAGATTGGCCTTTTTCTAAATAAAACGGGCCGAGGAACGATACCACTGGTTTGAAACGGTTGTTCTGATTGGCGTCGTCGTGGCTTATTTCGTCGTCGCCACCCACAGCCATCAGGCGTTCTAATTCGCCGCCGTATGCACCGATTACTTGGTCGTACAAATCCCAAGTGCGTATGCCAAGGGCTTCTTTTGCGTAGAAACGATTCCACGGATTGGGGGTTTTGAAGCGGGTGAGACTAAGCAAACCTTCATCGACAACGGCCAAAGTGTAACTCATGGCTTTGCCTTTTTCTTCTGAAACTTTCACGGTGTAGTCGGTTTCCGGACGAAGCTCGGCAGCTACTCCAATCATTGGGTTTAGGTGGGTGTCGGGATCTTCTACCAAAATGGGTACGATGCCATACATGCGAATTGGCATATCGTTGGCTGTCATGGCGTGGGGTTGCAAGACCGTGACGTGGGCATATACGTTTGGTGCCATTTCTGCTTTTGCCTCGAACTCATAGACAGTTTGTCCGGCCTTTGTGTCGATCCAGTTTGTAGAGAGTATTTTTGTAGATGTTTCGAGGGTGATTAAAGCCTTCGCACCTGCTGATGACGGAATGGTGAGTCGGATTTTTTCGCCTGTTTTATACTTTGCTTTGTCTGAAACGACGGTGAGGATGTTGGCATTTTCGCCCACACCACCATGGCTTCGGCCAATCCATCCCGGCCAATCGAAGTACAACACTTCGCCTGTGGAATGCCCCGTGGTTACATTCTTGACCAATACCAAATAACGCCCCCATTCGGGTTGGTTGATGCGGATACCCCACGATGCTTTGCCACCAGCGGTGGTAAGCATCCCTTGTTTGATGGGTGTAATTTGGGCATTTTGTACGAAATAGGCTAAACTTCCAGGGTAGCGGTTGTACCAGAACGATTCGTCGAGCTTATAGAGCTTACATTCGAGGTATTGTGTTGCAGTTTCTAGGGCTCCGTCTGGTTTTAGGGTTACGATTTGCACAGTGTGATCGGCATCGGTAACCATTGCTTGGTAATTTTCGTCGCTTTTCTTTGTGTAAATACCTGTGAATGAAGGATAAGGGTAGTAATCGGTTGCGATTTTGTCGATACTAAAACCGCCACCACCTTCAAATGCTTTGGTTACGAAAATGGCATTGAGCATTCCCGGAGCTTGTTCGCCTGTATTCAGATTGAGTTTGAAACCCGCTTTCCCGTCGGAATTTGTGTTGCCATCAAACACCGTCTGAGGCTCACCAGTAAAGGCTTTTGTAGGATCGTCGAAGATATAATTTGCGTAATTTTTGAAAACAGTTTTCTTGTCCGACAAAATGACTTCGACAACCGTTTTGAGGTTGTTGCCCACTGCGCCATGTAGCCAATTTACGTTCAACACGATAGGATTGTCGCTGCGTGCCGAGAGGGGTTTCTTGCCAAAGTCGATGTCGATGGCCAATCGGTTGGGGCGTACGGTTTCTACTTTGAGTGATTTGCTGAAGTTTGCCCCTCCGATTTTTACGTTCAGATTATAGAGTCCCGTAGGCGCATCGTCTGCCGTTTTTGTCTTAAAGGTGTATAGATTGGATTCGTTTTTCGAGACCACTTTGCGTTCAACCAATTGCGAACGAGGGTTGGTAAGCTCGAACACGATTGGGTGTCCGAGAGGCAAGGGGAGGGCTTGTTCAGAAAGCATCATCGAAATATAAATGCTATCGCCAGGACGCCATACGCTTCGTTCGCCGTAAATGAACGTTTTCAGTCCTTTTTCTAGGGCCTCGCCTTCTACGTCAAACTTACTCAGAGACAAAGAACTTCCATCTGTAATACGCAGATACGATTTTTCTTTTTGTTGCTCTGCCACAACGAAGTACGCGTCTTTTACGTCTTTGATAATCGCAATACCCTCGCCATTGGTAGAAGCTGTGCGCAGGAGTTGTTGTTGGTAATTATACACATTTATCGTAACGTCTGAGAGTGGTTGTGCGGTACGAATATCGTTTACGAAAACGTAAAGCTCCGATGAATCGTAAGTTTTGGCGAGAATTCCCAAATTGCTGGCCAAAATATTCTGAGCAACAGCTTTGCTCAAGCCATAATACGCTGCTTTACAAGGATTCTCTCTATTTTCCCAATAATTGTCGTCAGAATAATCGTAATCGTCCCACAAATATCCGTCGTTGAATTTTTCCCAATAGGCTGCGAGTTCCTCTTCAGATTTCTCTACAAACGGGGTTTTGTCGGAACACGGATACACTGCATATTCCTGACGAAAAGCAATATACACACGATATATAGCACCCGGATCGGGTGAAATCAATTCATTCAGATCCAAAAAGAAATTGTTCCATTGGTTTAGGTTCAGGTCTTTGGTAGGGTTGAGTTCTATCGTTTTGTGTAGAACCGATTTACCCACCCGCCGGAGTTCATCTTGCCCGCTTAGATCGTTTTCTTGAAGGAATTGGAGAATGTTGTTTTCGAATATTTTCACAATAACCACATCGACCGCCTTCAGATTCACGGCCTCAAACGGAAGAATGAGCCCCTTGGAATTACTGGGCAGAATCGCACCCGTTTTTGCAAAACGAACCTGTGGGTTAATTTTCTGAAAATCTAATAGTTGAATAAATTCCTTCCCCAATTTCTTACCTTCTTTATTTTTGAGCGAAGCATCTATTTTAAGGGTAGCAGTACCGTTGAAACCCTCGGGAATATACACCTTAAGGATGTTATTCTCGGAATGAATACTCTGAGGACTGAAATTATCGAAACTCACCAACCCACTATAATCGGAATTTTCGGGCAGTAGATCGGAAAACTGAATACTTACATACGACTCGGATTCTGTTTCCACCCTCGTTGACATCACGATAAATTGTTCTTTGCCCGGAATATCAATAATTTTACTGCCATCGTGGTCTATATCAAGCGGATCGCCATCCCATTTCAGTTCGAGTTTGTCCGTACCATTTGCAGGACGCACGATGTTTTCAATGCGAAACTCAAACACTTTTGGGTCGCCTGTTGCTGCCCATTGAATTTCGAGTTTTTTGCCGTTTAGCGTAGCCTCAAGAAGTTTCTGAGCAAGTTCGGGTGTCACAATGTCGGTAATCGTTACATTGCCCGTGGCGGTGTAACTCGAAACATTGTTTTCAATTCGTGGCATTAG
>JBDKHP010000135.1:0-4322 GCA_039797645.1 Bacteroidota bacterium | reverse complement strand
GCCGGTGATGGGGGGCTTTATGCCGAACTCATTAAAAATCGCGATTTCGAGGGCAATAATCTGCCCGAAGGCACTTTCCGCGAAGGTGAATTTGTGCGCACGGCACAGGGATGGAAACATTACTACCCACAGCCCGATAGCTTAGATGGTTGGAATTTAATTGTGCCTCAGGACGCACAAGCCACAACTATTCTTACCAATATCAAACCGCTCAATCCACGCAACCCACAGTCTATGATTCTGTCTGTTAAGAAACTAGGATCGAAGCCAGTGTTGGTTACAAACTCCGGTTATTGGGGTATTGCAGTTACCAAAGACGAGAAATACAATGTGTCGTTTTACGCCCGTGCCAATGGGTATAAAGGTGCTGTGCGGGTTTCCTTGCGCGACGAAAATAGCAATGTACTGGCGGAATCGGAACTTTCTGGTTTCGGAGGCAATTGGACAAAATTTGAGACTTCGATGGTCGCAACTGCTACAAGTACACAGGCAATATTTGCGATAGAACCACTTGCAACTGGCGAACTGGCTTTCGATATTGTGTCGATGTTTCCCGAACACACATTTAATAACCGCCCCAATGGTGCACGCAAAGATATTGCGCAATTACTCGATGCGGCAACACCAGGGTTCTTACGTTTCCCCGGCGGTTGTATTGTAGAAGGGGTAACTTTACAAAACCGCTTTCAGTGGAAAAATACAATTGGCGATATTGCCCAACGACCTGGACGCTGGATTTTGTGGGATTATCACTCCAATGAGGGTTTGGGTTTTCATGAGTATTTGCAATTCTGCGAAGATCTGAAGTGTCCTGCAATGTACGTGTTTTCGGTAGGTATGAGTTGCCAATTCCGTAAATGCGAAAATGTACAAGCTACTGAATTACAACCTTATATCGACGATGTTCTCGATGCTTTGGAGTATGCACTTGGTCCTGTCGAAAGTAAATGGGGTGCAATGCGTGCCGCTAACGGACACGCAGCTCCCTTCGACATCAAGTACCTCGAAATTGGAAACGAGAATTATGGCCCGATTTACCAAGAACACTACAACTACTTTTACAAGGCACTAAAGGCTAAATACCCGAAACTCACGATGATTGCCTGTACAGATCCCGGTATGCGCGAACCATTCAAACGCGAAGATTTGCCCGGAATCACCGAAAATATTGAAATGATTGACGAACATTTTTACGAGAGCCCCGACTTTTTCTATAAAAATGCGACCCGCTATGACAGCTACGACAGAAAAGGACCAAAAATCTACATGGGGGAGTTTGCCGTAAAAAAATGGGACAACTCTCTTAAAGGTAATCTGGATGCCTCATTGGCTGAAGCTGCTTTCTTAACCGGACTCGAACGCAACGCAGACATTGTAGAATTGGCATCATTTGCACCGACATTGGTACACGAGAACGACCGCACTTGGAATCCCGACATGATTGGGTATGATAATTACCGTTCTTTTGGAAATCCTACTTACCAGATTTTCAGAATGTTTAGCAACAACAAGCCAGATTATGTATTGCCAGTAACCAATAGCTTCGACAATACACAAGTCGTAACCCCAGATATGGGGCTGGGAATGATAGGTTTCAACAATTTTGGCGCAGACTGCGTGTACGACCAAGTAAGCGTTACACTTAACGGCGAAAAAATACCGCAAGCTGAACTTTTGACTGACCAAACCCTCGCCAACCGCAAAACTGATGGATGGGAAGTGGGTAAAAGCGACTTCCTCGAACTTAAAATGAAGCCCGAAATCTATAAAAAAGTAAAGGATCAGAAGTGGACAGATTACACCCTCACGCTCAAAGCAAGGGCTAATGCCATCGACGATTTGGAGGGATTCTCGATACTTTACTACACCGTTGGCGAAGGCACGCACTACAAATGGAACATCGGTCGCTGGCAACGTTTTTACTGGATGCAATGGTACGACAATGGCTACGAATCCTATTTCGCACAAGCAAAAGGCTCAATCGGCGCGGGCAAATGGTACGACATTAAACTCGAAGTAAAAGGCGACAGCGTTTCGGCATTCCTCGACGGAAAGCTTATACACAAAGCAGCACATCCTAAAAAAGTTGTACCACAGGTATATGCATCGGCAGGCGGTACCGACAACGGCGAAATAATTGTGAAAGTGGTGAACGCAACCGAGATTCCAAAAACTTCGGTGGTTAGACTCAAAGGTGTTACGAGTGTAGAAAATGTTGCCAAAGTTTACACATTAACCCACACCGACAGGTTGGCCGAAAACTCAGTGGCAAACCCCGAGAATGTAGCTCCAAAAGAATCGAGTTTCAACAAGGCTTCGTCAGAGTTTGAATATACTTTCGAGCCGCGTTCGGTAACAGTAATTCGTATCAAAAAGAAATAAACCTAGAGCAAGCTCTCGGGGAATTTACAAAGCATAAAGCTTCTCTAAAATCAGATTCATAGGAGCTTCAAAAATTTAGGGTCTAGTTTTTTTTGAGAGTTGTTGCAGCGATGCACAACTCTTTTTTTGATTCTATATTGCGTAAAGCTATCTGTTGCGCTCTCCTGTTACCGCAGGTAGTTCATTTCGTTGGTTTGGCAAACCGAAGTCTTGGGCTTTAATTGTGTAACAATAAACACAGTTTCATTCGCTCGGAATTTACAATTGCAACTGCGTTTTATTTGCTTCATAAAGTATAAACACATCTTGTTATAATTTTCTTTCATTAACAAAAAACGCAAGCTTATGAAAAAAATCACCGATTTATTTGTGGCAATTATGGTACTCATACCATTTGCAGTATCTGGCCAGCCTCAGGGCATGATGGTTCACGACCCAGTAGGCATTTTGGCCGATTCCACCTACCACATTTTTGCAACAGGCATGGGTATAGACCACTGGACATCTAAAGATCTACACACCTGGAAACGACAACCCGCTGTTTTCGCACAAGCCCCAGAGTGGGCCGTGAAATCTATCCCTACCTTCAAAGGCCACATTTGGGCACCCGACGTTGTAAAATATCGTGACGAATTTCTGGTGTACTATTCTGTCTCTGCATTTGCAAAAAACACCTCGAGCATCGGTTTGGTAAGCACCACCGACCTCAAAACCAACAACTGGACAGACCACGGCGCAATCATCACCTCAGTACCAAGTCGCGACCAATGGAATGCCATCGACCCCAACTTCATACTCGACAACGACGGCACACCATGGCTCAGTTTTGGTTCGTTTTGGGGCGGAATACAGCTCGTAAAGCTAGCCCCCGACGCCAAGCACATTGCCCAACCCGAAGAATGGGCTAGCATCGCACGCCGTCCACGCAGCTTCACCGCCGATTCTAAAGACCCAGGCGATGGTGCGATCGAAGCCCCATTTATTATCAACCGCAACGGATACTTCTACCTTTTTGCCTCAATCGACTATTGCTGTCGTGGCAAAAATAGCAGTTACAAAGTAATAATCGGTCGTTCGCGCGACATCCGAGGCCCTTACCTCGACAAAGACGGCAAATCCTTGTACATGGGTGGCGGCACAGTAATCCTCGAAGGCGACGGTAAAAAATGGGCTGCGGCCGGCCACAATGGTATCATCAATGCCAAGCAGAAAGACTATTTCGTTTGCCACGCTTACGATCTCGAAGCAAACGGCGCACCCAAACTTATCGTAAAAGAACTCAGCTGGGACGACAACTTTTGGCCAATTCTTGGTGTCGAAATCAAACAATAAACGCACCAACGCAACAAAAAAAATGCGCTACTGCGTTTACCATTGCTACAATTTCCTATTAAAACGAGTGCCGATAATGACAAAAAAAAGACCGAGCGGCTGCTCGGTCTTAAAAAAATAGAATGAAAAACTCGGAATTACTTCGCGTAATTTACCGCACGAGTCTCACGAATTACTGTTATTTTAACCTGACCAGGGTAGGTCATTTCTTCCTGAATACGTTTTGCAATGTCAAACGATAGGTTCTCAGCTTCTTTGTCGGTAACTTTTTCGCTACCTACAATTACGCGGAGTTCGCGACCTGCCTGAATGGCATAAGTTTTAAGTACACCTTCGTAAGAAAGAGCTAAGTTTTCGAGATCTTTCAGACGTTTAATGTAAGATTCTGTAACCTCTCTACGCGCACCTGGGCGTGCACCCGAAATAGCATCGCAAACCTGAATAATCGGCGCCAACATGGTTGTCATTTCAACCTCATCGTGGTGTGCACCAATTGCATTACAAACTTCATCTTTCTCTTTGAATTTTTCGGCCAAACGCATACCTAAGATAGCATGTGGCAATTCTGGTTCGTCGTCGGGTACTTTACCAATATCGTGGAGTAAACC
>JBDKHP010000134.1:0-3668 GCA_039797645.1 Bacteroidota bacterium | reverse complement strand
AAATTAGCAAGAAGCTGCGATGGCGGCGTTGATGTCGGCGACCAAATCACTGAAATTTTCGATACCCACGGATAAGCGCAACATGGCATCGCCAATCTGCAACTCGGCGCGTCGTTCGGGGCCAAAGTCCACATAAATTGTAGAAGCTGGGTGGATAATCAAAGACTTATTGTCCGACAGGTTTGTGGATCGTTTGATTAGGCGCAACTTGTTGACGAAATTGAAGGCAGCATCCTTTGTGTGGAAACTAAACGCAAGCACTGTTCCGGGGAATTCGCCAAACTGCAACTTCCCGATTTCGTGGAATTGGGAACTGGGCAAACCGGGATAATTTACGGATGCCACTTCGGGCAAACTTCCCAAATAATTGGCAAGTTGCAGGCAATTTTGAGCGGCTGCATTGAAGCGTAGTTGTAGTGTTTCTAGTCCCAAAGTTTGTAAATAGGCCGTAAATGGCGACATACATGCGCCAAAATTGCGAAAAATCTCTTTGCGTAGTTTTGCATGAAATGCGAGCAGACCAAACCGTTTTTCGAAGCCTGCCAGTTTGGGAGAGTGTGCCCAATTGTATGTGCCGTGGTCGAGTATCAGCCCACCGACGCTGGTTGCACCGCCAGAAATTACCTTTGTGCTGGATATAATTTCGAGGTTCACCCCGAAGTCTCTCGCCCTGAAAATATTGGGTGGAGTGAGTGTTGAATCGGAAATTAAAGGTACGTTTTTTCGTTGAGCAATGTCGGCTAATTTGGCAATATCAACAATTTCGAGCTGGGGGTTGGTAATGGTCTCGAAGAAAATAGCACAGGTGTTCTGATCGACCAATTTTTCGACGGCTTCGTAATCGGTAAGGTTCACAAACCGGACTTCTACGCCAAACTCGCGAAGTGTGCTGTTGAAAAAAACGTAGGTGTTTCCAAACAAGTATTGTGAGGTTACGATATTAGCCCCTTGCCAAGCAATGGTCATAAAAGTATTGGCCACAGCTGCCATGCCAGAGCTGACGGCGGTAACGGTATTTGCGCCCGATACGGACTTTATGCGGAGTTCGAGATTTTCGACCGTCGGATTTGATATCCGTGTGTAGGAGTGGTCGGTAGATCGGCCACTAAAAACTTCTTCCATTTGCTCGGCGGTAGCAAACTCGAATGCAGCGTTGCCGTAGATGGGCATGTTGAGTGAGTTATGGACGTCGGTCTTTGCGAATTGTGTATGAATTAATTTGGTTGTAAAACCTTCGGGTTCAGCCATGATAAAAACCTCCTTTTAATGATTTGAGAATTGGGTTTGATTTAAGTACAAGATTGATGCAGGGCGCAAAAGTGCAAAAAACAAGTGCAAAAAGCAAGAACCGAATACATGGGATATTTAGGATGTCGGTAGAATCAATACGATGTAGGGATTGCGGTTTTTGTTGATAACTTTCAGCTTTTAAGCGCGAAAACATTCGTGAGAATTGGTAAGAATTTGTATCTTTGGATGATTTTTATGGTTCGGCAAAAGATTGGTCTTTCGCCAACCATTCTTATTTGAAAATAATACATACCAAAACAGAAAACTGGATGGATGCTGTTGAGAATCAACAAAAAGGTGAATATACAGCTAATAGTATTCAAGTATTAGAAGGACTAGAGGCCGTACGCAAACGCCCGTCGATGTATATCGGCGATATTGGAGAAAGAGGATTGCACCACTTGGTGTACGAGGTGATAGACAACTCCATAGATGAGGCACTTGCTGGGCACTGTAAAAACATTGACGTATTTATAAACGAAGATGGATCTATCACGGTAATGGACGACGGGCGTGGTATTCCTACAGGATGGCACGAAAAAGAACAGAAAAGTGCGCTGGAAGTAGTAATGACGGTACTTCACGCAGGGGGTAAGTTTGACAAAGACAGCTACAAAGTGTCTGGTGGACTTCACGGTGTGGGTGTATCGTGCGTAAATGCGCTATCGGTACTTCTGCAAGCACGTGTTTTTGCCAACGGAAAGATATACTTTCAGGAGTTTCAGCGAGGTGCGCCAGTTGCACCGGGGGCGTTTATTGGCGAGAGCGAGAAACGGGGTACAGAGATCACATTTAAACCCGACCACGAAATTTTTGCAAATACAGAATATAAATTTGAGATTCTTGCGGGCCGGATTCGCGAACTTTCGTTCTTGAATAAAGGTGTGAGGCTGAACCTTACCGACAAACGTGTTGTAAATGCGAATGGAGAGTTCAAAAGTGAAGAGTTCTTTTCGGAAGCCGGTGTGGTCGAATTTGTGAAATACTTAGACGATGCACGTGTGAGTATTATTGAACAGGTTGTTTATATTGAAACTGATAAATACGATACGCCGGTAGAAATTGCTTTACAATATAACGATTCGTTCAACGAGAATATTTACTCTTACGTTAATAACATAAACACCACAGAGGGAGGTACGCACTTATTGGGTTTTCGCCGAGGACTCACCCGTACGCTTAAGGCTTATGCTGATAAAGAGGGCTTGTTGAGTAAGGTTAAGTTCAATATTTCTGGCGATGATTTTCGCGAGGGGCTTACAGCGGTTGTTTCGGTGAAGGTTGCTGAGCCTCAGTTTGAGGGACAGACAAAAACCAAGCTTGGTAACTCGGATGTGAGTATTTCGGTGGATAGGGCCATAAGTGAAGCACTTTCGGTTTATTTGGAAGAGCACCCAAGCGATGCACGTTCTATCGTGCAAAAAGTGATTCTTGCTGCCACGGCACGCCATGCGGCGCGTAAGGCGCGGGAGCTTGTGCAACGTAAAAGTGCATTTTCAGGCGGTGGCTTGCCGGGTAAACTGGCCGACTGTTCCGACAGGACTCCTGAAACTTGTGAGGTGTTTTTGGTTGAGGGCGATTCGGCGGGTGGTACTGCTAAACAAGGCCGCGATAGAAGCTTCCAGGCGATTTTACCCCTGCGTGGTAAGATTTTGAATGTAGAAAAAGCGATGCAACATAAGGTCTTCGACAACGAAGAGATCAAGAATATCTACACTGCTTTGGGTGTTACGGTGGGTACAGATGAAGACAGCAAGGCTTTGAATATTGTCAAACTACGTTACCATAAAATTATAATCATGGCCGATGCCGATGTGGATGGTAGCCATATTTCGACTTTGGTAATGACTTTCTTTTTCAGGTATATGCGCGAACTGATAGAACGTGGGCATTTGTATATTGCAACTCCCCCACTCTATTTGGTGAAAAAAGGAAAACAAGAGCGTTATTGCTGGAACGATACCGAACGTAAAGCTACGGTGGAAGAGTTTGGTAAAGGATCTGACAAAGGTGTACACATTCAGCGTTACAAAGGTTTGGGCGAGATGAATGCGGTACAACTTTGGGATACAACTATGAATCCTGAATTCCGCGTATTGCGTCAGGTTAATATTGAAAATGCAGCTTCGGCAGATCATACTTTCTCGATGTTGATGGGCGACGAAGTTGCTCCACGCCGTGAATTTATAGAAGAGAATGCAACTTATGCACGAATCGACGTGTAGGTTCGAATACTGCAATTACCAACAAAAAGAGCCGACTCAGTGAGTCGGCTCTTTTTGTTGGTATGTGTGATTGATAGCACAATAAGTTTTATTTGCTTGGCAGTAGCAGGTCAATTTCTGGCAGTTCCGAACCAAAGCCTGCGTTGATGAATT
>JBDKHP010000133.1:0-3811 GCA_039797645.1 Bacteroidota bacterium | reverse complement strand
GCCATTACTTCGCAAAGCTCAGTACCTTTCTGAAAGAGGAAACAACGATTCCCTCAAAATGGTAGTATATCTTCAGATTGCAGAAAAAGAGATTGCCCAAGGGGTTTTGAATGAAGCCCGTGGCTTTTTGGAGCGCGTTGAGTTTCTTTCGCGGCAAGAACTTGACTATTATATACAGTGTCGCGCTTCGTATTGGCTTGGATATATAGACCTTCAACACAACCGCACTAGGGCAGCCGAAGATCATTTAATGAAAGCACTATCAATTGCACAAACATTTGAATACCTACAACTTACCACAGATATTTACCAGAAACTTGCCACCCTTTACGACAACGAGAATAACTTCAAATTGGCTTATCACTACTACAGCCTATTTTTGAATTATAGCGACACCCTTCTGGTGTTCAATAGACAAGACGAAGTAGAAATATATCGCAATAAATACCACATACAAATGCGCGATCACGTACTGAGCCTTCAGCAAACAACCATGCAAACTCAATTAGAAGAATCAAATAGCAATAAAATAAAACAATTCAACTATTTTGCCTTTTTTCTTGCCTTGCTAGGCGTGCTTAGCCTAATGGCTTATGTGGTGTATAAAAAACAAAAAAGCAATCTAATAATAGAACAACAAAATATAGAAATCCAGAAACACAAAGAAGAGATAACCACGCAAAAAAAAGTACTCGAAGATGCGTTCAGTTTTTTGGGCGATCAGCAAGTTGAGATACTCACCCAGCGAGATCAGATAGAACAACAACGGAATTTCGCACAGAAACAAAAAGAAGAAATAGAAGAACAGCAAAAGAAAAGTATCGCAAACCTTAAATATGCAGAAAAATTACAAAAAGCCCTCTTACCAAATGAAAGGCTTTTTGGAATGTATTTCGACGACTATTTTCTTTTCTACCAACCCAAAGATTTTGTCAGTGGCGATTTTTATTGGATTCGTCCGCACGAAGGAAAAATAATCTATGCAACCGCAGATTCAACTGGCCATGGCGTGCCTGGATCTATGATGAGTGTACTTGGCATCTCCATCCTCAACGATATTTTAAAAGACCCTACGCTCAATGCTGCCAATATTCTAAACAACTTACGTATCCGGATAAAAAAAATACTCCGAAGTTTTACCTTCGATTCGATTAAAGAGGGGTTTGATATTGCCGTCTGTATTTACGACCCCAACGACCTGACCCTCGAATTTGCGGGTGCTTTTGCCTCTCTACATCTTGTAAGGGGCGAAGAAATCACCGTCATTAAGGGCGATAGATTTCCTGCGGGATTACATTTAGCACAAGAACGCCCTTTCTTAAACCACCAAATACAACTTCTCAAAGGCGATATGCTCTATACATTTTCCGACGGTTATGCCGATCAGTTTGGGGGCAACGAACAAGAAAAAAAATACGGAAGCAAGCAGTTTCGACATCTTTTACAATCCATTGCACCACTTACCTGTCAAGGTCAGAAAAACTTACTCGTAAAAGAATTACACCAGTGGAAAAAAAACAGAGAACAAACCGACGATATGGTCGTACTTGGCATTAGAATATAGCAACCCAGAAAACACATGACACGCAAAATATACATATTCTTACCCTACCTGTTCATTTTTCTTTTGCCCTTATTGGCAGAAGCACAAAAGTTTGTGCCCAGTAATGCCGAGATTTACACCCTGCTCAATAAAGCCAAAAATATTGAGGATACAAATTTGCTCGATTCTGCGCTACACAGCTACCAACGATTACGAATACAAACTCAAAACCGTCTCGAAATCCTTACCACTGACACCTTTGCGCTGCGAATACAGATACAAGCATATATAGCCGAAGGGAATCTTTACTTTCGCAAGGCCGACTACCATTTGGCAATCTCTGTCCTCAATTTAGCCTTACAAAAAGCGAAAACAATTCCCGATGGATACTCTATTGCAGAAACATTACATAGGTTAGGTAGCTGCTACGCCATGTTGGGCGAACACGAAACAGCCCTCGAGAACTTCAACAAAGCCATACTCCTACAACGAAGTTTTGTGAACAAAAAACCAATTTCAAAAACCCTCAACAACATAGGCTATATATTCTTTTTACAAAAAGAATACACCCGGGCATTAGACTATTACGCCGAATCCCTTGGCTACAAAATATTGCAAAAAGACACAAACGGTATGATTTCCACCCTCAACAATATGGGCATCGCTTACCTCAAACTCAACCAACTCGATTCATGTAGGCACTACCTCGAAATTGCCAACCAATACAGCAAACTCTCACAAAATCCGATGTCGTTACTACGCAGTTACACCACCTTTGGGGAGTATCTGCTCCAAATTGGCGATTTTAAAAAGGCTCTTTATTATTTACAAAAAGCATTAGAACAATCGGCCTACATAGCAGATCAATACGAACTTGCGTACCTCAAGTTACTCATCGCCACAAGCTATCAGAAAATGGGGAAGATCGCTGAATCTAAAGAATTTGCCAATCAATGCTATAAGCTAGCGATAAGACACAACATTGCCGAAATTCGCCTCGAAACAATAAAACTCATTGCCCAAAACTATTCCTACGAAAATAACGACAAAGCCGCCTACCAATTAAGTAAAGAATACGCAACTGAGCGGGATAGTTTTTCCAGCCGATCCCGACAAGCCCGAATCATCGAACTCGACATGGTTTATCGGGCCGATATGATGGACAAAAAAATAAACCTCCAACAAGCTCAAATAGAGCTCCGTAAGGTAGAGGAACGTCGCACAAAATACATCCACAGATTATACTTCGTACTAGGAGTTGGGCTAATTATACTCATACTCTTTGCATTGTACAGTTACCGCGTAAAAACCAATGCTGGCAAAAAATTATTATACAAACAGCAGCACATAATCGCACAACGAAGACAAATACAGAAACAATACAACCAAATTGAAATAAATTCAGCCGAAATGATTTCCCGAAATGAAGAAATCGAAGCACAAAAAGAAAGTTTTGCACAACAAACCCAAGCAATTGAGCGACAAACCCGCACTCTCGAAGAACTATCGTCCGAACTAGTAGGCAGTCTTTGGTACGCCCAAACCATACAACGCGCAGTTTTCGAACCCTTCGAAAAAACCGGACACCCCCTCATAGCCGATTTCAAAACCATCGAAAACAACGGAATCGTGAGCACAAGTTTCATACACAAAATTATCCGCTCAGACAGAGCCATCTACCTAATATTCGAAAGCGAAGAAGAAAGCACCCCAGGGGCCATGCTCTGCCTACGTATTTTCGCAAAACTACAACAGTGGCTAGAAGAAATTAACGTATGGCGCACCGAATCTATATACCAACACCTCAACGAACGGCTCGGAGAAGAAAAGAGTCTCGATACCACCAAAACCGACAGTATCGCATTCACCGTAGTCGCATTCTGTGTACAATCCGCCTCAGTCGAAATACAAGGCGTACACAGCATCTGGATCTCTAGCGAAAATGGTGTAACCCAAGCCACCCCACAAGTAATAGAAACCCAACAATTCGCCATCAATTTCAAACACTGGAGCTACCTCCTGTCCAACAGCACCCGTCACCTATCCATAAATTGGGAAAACCAACTCAACCAAAACCACACACTCACGCAAGCCGAACAAGACATTAATTTTCGCGAAATATTCCGTAGCGACCTCTTCCACAATCGCCAATCAGATCTATTCATATTTGGAATGAAACCAAACCTCCAAACATAAAAAAAGGGAAAGCCAAAGCCCACCCTGAAAAATTAAAGAATCACAAACAAACAGGTAGCGATTCAAATATAT
>JBDKHP010000132.1:0-5674 GCA_039797645.1 Bacteroidota bacterium | reverse complement strand
GTGACCTGTTGTTTTACCATCGAAATTGCCAAACTTGCTCATTGCAGTTGCACTATCTTTTGGGAAGTAGTAATCTGTAAGTGTGAGGGTAAACATGTCTGCTATTGCGTAGCTTAAGTATAAATCTGTTTCGCCTGCGCCTGTTGTGGGCGATGTGGAAAATGCCCCCCAGTATCCAACTGTGAATCCGCCAGCGGTGTAGCTTAAACTTGGCTGAACGCTTGGTGCTGCTCCGCCCAAGTTAGTACCACGCCAAATGTAACGGCTTTCAACAGCTGCGCCAAGGCTCCATGGTGATTCTGCCTCTTCTTGCGCTTGCGATACAAATCCTGTGAGCAATAGAACTGCTACGAATAAAATGCTGAAGTAGTTTTTTGTTTTCATACGACCTGATTTTTTTTGTTGAAATATTTAGTTGGTTAACGAATGCAAAGATATAAACTTTTTTGGTTTCACATTGTAATTTATAGGGGGTGTATTAAAATAAATTGTAAATTTTTAGATTGCACTTGTTTCATTAAGGGGTGTAATGTTATAAATGTATTAAAATTCAACACTGTACCCTATTTACATTTTTTGTATTCTGAGAAGCTGACGCCCCAGAAAGTTATCAACAATGGGGTTGAGGGCTGCTTTTTTGGGTATCTTTGCTTGCTTAGTTTTCCTGAACCTTTTGAACACAGACAACCATGATACAAGATTTTGCGCATTTGCACGTACATACACAGTATTCGCTTCTGGACGGAGCGGCAGATATTAAAAAGCTGATGGCCCATGTGAAGGAGAACGGCATGAGTTCGATTGCGATTACCGACCACGGGAATATGTTCGGGGTGAAGTCGTTTTACGAAGAGGCTAAGAAACAAGGTATTAAACCTATTTTGGGCTGCGAAGTGTATGTGGCCAAAAGGGGACGTCTGCTGAAAGAGGACAAACGCGACAAAAGCGGCTGGCACTTAATTCTGCTGGCAAAGAACAAAATCGGGTATCAGAATCTTACCAAATTGGTGTCGCTCGGATATTTGGAGGGGAGTTATTATCGGCCACGAGTTGACAAGGAAATTCTACGCAAATATAGCGAGGGGCTGATTGCTTCTACGGCTTGTTTGGGTGGCGAGATTCCGCGCAAAATTATGAACGAGGGCGAGGATGCTGTAATTGCTGCTATTAAGGAATACAAAGATATTTTTGGCGATGACTTCTACCTAGAGGTGATGGATCATGGCCTTACGGAACAAAAAACTGTAAACGAGCATTTGTTTCGCTTGTCGCAGGAACTGAATGTGCCGATTTTGGCCACAAACGATTCGCACTTTATTAAAGAGGAGGATGCCGAGGCGCACGATATTTTGGTGTGTCTGAGTACTGGCAAAGATTATTACGACCCGAAGCGTATGCGTTATTCGGGCAAAGAGTGGGTGAAAACCCCGAGCGAAATGTGGGGCGTTTTTGGCAAAACGGAAATCGGACAAAAGGCTTTGGCCAATACGCTTGAGGTAGCGGCTAAGGTAGAGATTTACGAACTGGATAGAAGTATCTTGTTGCCTGCCTTCCCAATGCCCGAAGAGTTTACCAACCAAGATGATTACCTTAAATACCTCACCTACGAGGGTGCTAAGGCTTCGCATCGTTACCCTGTAATGACACCCGACATTCAGGAACGTCTCGATTTCGAGCTTACTGTAATTCGGAACATGGGTTTTGCGGGTTACTTCCTTATTGTACAAGATTTTATCGCTGCGGCACGTGGAATGGATGTTTCTGTGGGCCCTGGTCGGGGTTCTGCGGCGGGATCGGCGGTGGCATTTTGTGTGGGTATTACGAACGTAGATCCTATTAAGTACAAACTACTGTTCGAGCGATTCCTTAACCCCGAGCGTGTGTCGATGCCCGATATTGATATTGACTTCGACGACGACGGACGGGCGAGTGTAATGGATTGGGTTGTGCAAAAATATGGCGCCGATAGGGTTGCCCAAATTATTACGTATGGCACAATGGCGGCTAAATCGGCCATTAAAGACGTGGCGCGTGTGCTGAAATTGCCACTTCCGGAAAGCGACCGACTTTCGAAATTGGTGCCCGATGGTGTGAAGGTTTCGCTTAAAAAGGCGTTTGAGGAAGTGCCCGAATTGGCGCAAGAACTCAAATCGGGCGAGGAGCTTGTGCGCAAGACATTAACCTTGGCCAAAAAGTTGGAAGGGTCTATTCGCCAAACGGGGGTGCATGCCTGTGGGGTGATTATTGGCCCCGAAGCGCTAATGAACCACATTCCGCTTAGTACGGCCAAAGATTCGGTACTACCTGTAACACAATACGATGGTAAATATGTAGAAAGTGTAGGGATGCTTAAGATGGACTTCTTGGGGCTGAAAACACTTTCGATTATCAGCGACGCTATCAAGAACGTGAAACTGTCGCGCAACATTGACATCAACACAGACGAAATACCGATTGACGACCTCAAGACTTTCGAGCTATATCAACGCGGCGATACCGTGGGGACGTTCCAGTTCGAGTCTGAAGGGATGCGTAAACACTTACGTGACTTAAAGCCCAACAACCTTGAAGATTTGTTCGCCATGAACGCCTTGTACCGCCCTGGACCGATGGACTTTATCCCGGTGTATATCCGCCGCAAGCATGGCCACGAACCCACGGAGTACCCACACCCGATGCTCGAAGGCATTCTGAAAGATACCTACGGCATTATGATTTACCAAGAGCAGATTATGCAGGCGGCGCAAATTATGGGTGGGTTTACATTGGGTGGTGCAGATTTACTTCGCCGCGCAATGGGTAAGAAGAAAATCGACGAGATGCAGAAACTAAAAGCTGTTTTCGTAGATGGTGCCGAAAAACTCGGCGTAAAACGCGAGGATGCAGAAAGCGTGTTCGGGGTAATGGAAAAGTTTGCGTCCTACGGTTTTAACCGTTCGCACTCGGCGGCCTATTCCATCGTAGCCTACCACACCGGATACCTCAAAGCAAACTACCCCGCTGAATATATGGCCGCCGTGTTGAGCCGAAACATCACCGACATCAAAAAGATCTCGACCTTCATGGATGAGGCGCGTCGGATGCAGTTGCCCGTACTCGGCCCCGACGTTAACGAAAGTTACCAACGTTTTATGGTGAACAAAAAAGGAGCGGTTCGCTTCGGTATGGTTGCTATAAAAGGTGTGGGCGAGGCTGCCGTGGACGAGATTATCCGCGAACGTAAGCAGAACGGTGCGTTTAAAGACATCTTCGATTTTATAGAACGCGTAAACCTTCATTCGGTAAACAAAAAAGCGATTGAAGCACTTGCCATTGCAGGTGCGTTTGACAGCTTTGGCTTGGATAGAGCCGTGTATTTTGGCGAAGACAACGACGGACTCAACTTTATAGAACAACTATCGCGTTACGGAAACCTTTTCAAGAATGCGGGCAACACCGGCCCCACCCTATTTGGGGGTGCAAATACCATTTCAATAACCCGCCCCGAAGTGCCACGCACCAAACCATGGCCGAAACTCGAAACCCTGAACCGCGAACGCGAATTGGTAGGAATCTTCCTTTCCGCACATCCGCTGGACGATTTCAAACTCGAAATGCAGTTCGTAAGCCACAACCTCACCCAGCTAGAAGATCTCAACTCGCTGAATGGTAAGGATGTGAAAATTGCAGGCATGGTAACAGCTGTAGAACACCGTACCACAAAAACAGGTAAAGCCTTCGGCACAATAACCCTCGAAGATTACCAAGGAACTTACAAATTCGTATTTTTCTCCAAAGACTACAGCACCTACCGCGAGTATATGCTAGAAGGGAATACTTTATATATTAGCGCAAAAATTCAGCCGCGGCCCTTTGGCGAGAACCGCGACTTAGAAGTAAAGATCAATTCAATTTGTTATTTGGCCGACATAAAACAACAAAAAGTGAAAAGTCTTGCTCTCAAAATCAGTATCGACGACCTTACCGACAAGCTTATAGCCGAAGTCGAGTCAATGGCCGAAATGCACAAAGGAAACACCGAACTCGAGTTCGTAATCTGGGATCCAGCTACAAAAGTATGGATTCGGATGTTCTCCCGAAACTTCAAGGTGGAAATCGACGACAGCTTTCTTTCTAAGCTCGAAAAACTACCCGAAATTAGCTACAAAATTTTCTGAAAAAAACACGCACAAAAGCCCAATACTTCGCAAAGTATTGGGCTTTTTGTTGCGGTGTGGTTGGCAATTTGCGTGCTTATGCCGAATATACTTCTTTTAGGAATTGTGCCACGCTATGTGGTTTTTCGCACGTAAGTTTGAAAATATCCGAGCCAACTTGGTCGAATTCACCTTGCCCGAAAGCTGCAGCAAAACCAGCAAATATGTGCGCATACATCTCAGGCACACCACCCGAAATAAGAGCCTGAATATACTCCTCTTTCGTTGGCGTCACTGGCCCGTTACCGCAGCCAATTCCGCAGCAATCTCCTGAAAATTCATACCGCGTAAGACGCAATTGCTATGGTACAGGCTCAACCAACGGGTACGCTGGCAAAAGAAATGCAATCAATGGGAAGCCATCAATTACCTACGCACGAAGCCGTATGAAGGGAGACTTTCACTTACGGATCTGTGAGAACGGAGGGGTGAAAGTCCTCTCCGTCACTCGGCTGTAGTCCTCGTGTTCGGGTACGAAATCAACCGTAAACCTTTGTATTTCAGTCGAAAAGCATCAGCTAGCTGCCACGGTATCACCCCGCTGTGGGCTACCGCTACTATCCGGGCTAGACCCATCGGCAGCACCATTTGCAACGCCGTAGGTACACGCTGGCCAACACTTTCAGTTGGCCGATGGCCATGTGGCGTTATCGAACGCCAAGCCTACGGCTTGCCTAAAACCCCACATTGAATTCAGACAAAATCCACACAAAATGCCCCCAAATAGTCGAAAAACCAAGCACGCAAACCAGCAAAAAATCTTTACATTGCGACAACGATGCACGAAAATGCCTCGTAACAAACCAACACAGTAACACGCACAAACACATAAGTTAACTCACATTTACACAAACCCCCAACCGTATTTCACTAAATCTCCGAAATTTTAAATGTATTCCACCAGTACCAAAACGCTTCCCTATTGTTCTTTTTAAGTTTGTTTAATTTGTTGTAAGTAGGATCTAAAATACTTAGTTCACTTAAGTCTGTTGCTTTATCAAAGCATTGTATTTCAGTATTTCCTGTTTTCATTAATGTTGAAATATAAGCTGCTTTTGAAGCCGCAAGTATCGCATTGTCAATTAGAAAACGGTCAGAAATAACAAACTGTTTCAAACGTTCAATGCCTTTTTGTATTTCAGCATAATTACATTCTCCTGCTTTGCCCCATGTACTAATGCCCAAAGCAGTTTGAATAATGTCGTTTAGAACATCGTTTGGTGTATGGTTTGGCAAATTTCTATATATTAGTTCAGTTTGTGAAATAAGGAAAAATGTTTCTTTTATTCGGTTTACATCTTTAACAACATCAAATAGGTTTCCAATGTCAAATAATTGTTTCATTATTTCCATGCTCATGCTGCGGTTGCTTTTGTAGTACGGTATTCCTGTTGTATTGGGTGCAAATGCTGTTAACTTATCACCAAGAATGTTTTCAAAGGTTGGTGTTTTAACCTTTTTAGGTTTGTATTCTATAT
>JBDKHP010000131.1:0-3182 GCA_039797645.1 Bacteroidota bacterium | reverse complement strand
AACCTTCAGGAACGTAAAGATGTAATGAAATACATAAAATACGAAGGTGTGTTGGACGCGCCGCTGTCGGGTGGGCTTACCAACAGTTTTACTTACAAAGATTTTTCGTTCTCTTTTGGTTTTGTGTTCCGTGCCGGAAACGTAATTCGTCTCGACGATTTATTTAGTTCCTCTTACACTGGTTACACTTCGCTTTCTCGCGACATGGAAAACCGGTGGATTGTACCCGGCGATGAATTGTTGACCAATGTACCCACGATTGTTGACCGTAGATTCAACCGCGACCTCGATGCGCAGGATCTCAACTTGTACGAAATGTACAACAAGAGCGATGTGCGTGTGGCAGATGGTAGTTTCCTTCGTCTGAAAACTATTAGTTTGGGCTACAATATACCTGTACAAGCATCGAATATTTTAGGCGTGCATTCTGCAAGGGTGTCCTTACAAGTGCAAAATGTATTGTTGCTCTATTCCGATAAGAAACTAAATGGACTCGATCCTGAGTTTTATCGTTCGGGTGGTGTGGCATTGCCCACGCCGCGGACCTATTCGTTCTCTGTAAATATCGGTTTCTAGTAGGTGTAAATAATTAGTCCAATTATAAATTTAGCGACAAATGAATAAAATATATATATACTTTTCTACTGTACTGCTCGTGCTTTTTGCGGGTTGTACTGACTTTCTGGAAGTGAGTCCAGACAATAGGATAGAGCCTAATAGTTTGGACAAAGTGGCTGAGATGTTGGTAGCGGCATATCCTAACGGCGATTATCTTTTCACTGATTGGATGACAGACGATTCCCAATTTATTGAAACCAACATACAAGTTACCCGAATGACGGATCTCTTTAAATGGGAAGAAGCCAATACGGACGACGACAACAATACCGTGACCAATTATTGGAACGAATCTTATAAGGCAATTGCACAAGCCAACGCCGCGCTGGTTGCACTCGATGAAATTGACGATACGGATGTAGTCCGTAAAAAAGCAATTCGGGGCGAAGCGCTTGCTTGTAGAGCCTATGCGCATTTTATGTTGGTTACGCTTTTTGCCAAAGAATATGACCCCGCAACTGCGGCAAGCGATCCTGGCATTACGTATATGGACAAACCCGAGACAGCTCTGTTAGTTACATACTCCCGCAACACAGTAAAAGAGGTTTATACGCGCATTGAAGCCGACCTTACTGAAGCATTGACCCTAATTTCGGACGAATACTACTCAGGTTCAAAGAAGTACCATTTTACCCAGCGTGCAGCGAAAGCGTTTGCTTGCCGCTTCTATAAGTATAAAGGTGAATTTGCAAAGAGTATTGCATTTGCCAATGATATTTTGGGTACAGGTGTGGTAAGCCCTAGCCTCATTAAAAATTATGCAACCTACGACGCTCAGGCTGGTAGTACTGCCAAACGTGCGTTCTATGTAAGCAATTCCGACGAGAGTAACATCCTGTTGATAGAGCAAAAAATAAGTTTGGGTTTGCGTCATAGTTATGGTTATCGCACGGGCATACAATATTGGCTGAATGTATTTTACTCTTCTGGCCCTTGGGGCGGAGAAGATCGTCGTCTGAGTACTGGATACTATGGCGATGGTTCGCGTAACACGATCAATATGGCAAAGTTTGATGAGGAGTTTCATAAAGAAAGCCTCACTGCAACCACAGGTGAACCATTTTTCACACAAGCTGTATTTCGTACAGAAGAAGTCCTTCTTAATCGGGCAGAATGTAATTTGTTTTTGGGTAACAACGATAAAGTACTAGAAGATCTGAATGCCTTTGCAAGTTTCCGTTACGATGGTTATACTGAAGTGACACTTGCCGATGTGCAAGATTTCTATTCGGCCTATATCCCCGGCATTTCACTAGAAGACGCGCTTTTAAACGTAATGATCGACGAAAGGCAGAAAGAGTTTATGCAAGAAGGAATGCGTTGGTTCGACATCAAACGGTTCGGGTATAGTATAAGGCATATCACAAGCCTAGGCGAAACACTTACACTCGCCTCCGACGACCCTCGCAAAGTGCTACAAATTCCATCGGCAGCTATTGAAAGAGGTATTCTCCCCAATCCACGTTAAACGATTTACACATGAAAAAAATAGCATTAATCATAGCCATTGTCGGAATAATTTCGGCATGTCAAAAAGCAGACGATGCAGTATATACACCCGAAGTTGTTACGCCATCAACAGATCCGATAAGCGTTTATTTTAGGGAGAACTTCCTTGAACCTTATGGCACATCAGTACGTTGGCAGTGGAACGATATCTATGTGGACGATACCAAACGTGTGACACCTGCACTTCGCGAGGTATGTATCCCAATGGGCGATTTTATCAATGCGTTTTGGATTGAACCGTTTAATATGACAACACCAGGCAAAAAGTTTATGTTAGAGCATTTTCCGCCTGAGATTGTGTTTATTGGTTCGCCCATGTACAACAGCGATGGTGCTTCAATAACCTTGGGCTACGCAGATGCAGGCGTACGTATCACGTTTACGCAAGTGAACGAGTACGATTTGGCTGATACTGATTGGGTTCTGATGCAACTACGAACAGCCGAGCACGAATACGGCCATATTATCCACCAGCGTCATAATTTGCCAAGTGGTTTCAAGCTGGTAAGCCCCGCGAACTACAAATCGAACAACTGGCTCAATTTGGCTGGCGATGTGCAAGCTAACTCTCCACGCATCTCGCGTGAGGCAATTAGTCTGGGAATGACAACCAATTACGGTACTTCGAGTGTTGAAGAAGACTTCTGTGAGGTTCTTTCCATGTATCTAACTTCCGACGAAGACGCTTTCAATGAGCGATATATCAACCACGAACCTACCGAGCCTTATCCAGGCACCGACACCGGAGGCAACCCTATTACCATACAGCCCGAAGCCGATGCTGCGGCAATGAACACTGGCCGCGATCTTATCAAAATAAAACTCGACATGGTAAAAGCCTACTATATGGCCAAGTTTAACATCGACTTGGTACAAGTGCGCGACGAAATCATGTCCAGAATAAACAGTCTTACACCCGCTAAATAAAGCCCGATGAAAAAAATACTATATACACTCGTTTCAGGCTTACTTTTATTTACAGCCTGCAACAAACAAGAAGATCCGATCTTCGACAAAACACCCGAAGAACGCATCGAAGCCGTAGAAACCGAATA
>JBDKHP010000130.1:0-5028 GCA_039797645.1 Bacteroidota bacterium | reverse complement strand
TTCTTGTCCTTCAACTATATAATCAGCAAGTCTTTTTGCTCTTGCTTTATTTAAAAGTCGTTGATATCCTTTATCATTATCATCATCAGGGTCTAATGTTTCAACGCTATAAAAGTTAGGAATTAATAAATCCGAAACTTTTAAAGAAGTTGAATACAAAGTTAATTGACCTTGTTTTACAAGTGCTGCTGGTCTTACAATTATTTTATTCATATATTTTTATTGTTATCATTTTATTGCCCTTAACGTATTAATATACACCATGGTGTTTTATATCCTGTTTTGGTACGTAAAACACCATGGTGTTTTTTGTCCGTTTTTGGTATGTAAAACACTATGGGGTTTATTTTTGCCTTATCTCGCATGGGTACACTGGTGTTTTTTGTCCTGATTTGGACGTATTGTGTCACTAAGGTGAATCATTTTTGAATTGATTCGTTTCTGGGGTATGGGATGTTTGGTGGTGCATAGTTTGTTTTATTTGCTTTCGTTTGCAAATATATTATTTTTTCTGAGCTAGGCGCATTTGAATTTCGGAATTTGGAGATATGTTTTAGTCTGCTTTTCGGATTTTTTTTTGGGTGTGATTTGGGGTTTGCCCTAGTTTTGTAGATTGCTTATGGGTGTAGCTCTCTTAGGCCAAGCCGTAGGCTTGGCGTACGATAACGCATCATGGCCGCAGGCCAACTGAAAGTGTGGGTATGGCGTACCTACGGCGTAATAAATGGTGCTGCCGACCGAACTAGCCCGGATAGTAGCGGTAGCCCACAGCGGTGTGATGCGGTGCCAGCAAGCTGATGCTTTTCGACTGAAATACAAGGGCTTCCTGTTGATTTCGTTCCCGTACGCGAGGACTACAAGCGGATAGCCGGTAGCAGCCTTTACAGATATTGTTGGGCTACAGCTCCTTATCCTTATTTTTTTTCTTTTCTTTTTTCGGGTGGTGTGGGTCGGGATGCTGTTTGGTTTTCGTGGGTTGGCGGTGCGGTACGAAATGGGCAAAAAAAGAACGTTGAACGAGTTTTCCTGCTTGGGATTACTTGTTCAACGTTCTGGTTTTTGTGCGGCTTTTGCCTTGTTGGGTTTATTTCCAACCGCCGCCTAGGGCGCGGTAAAGGCTTACCTGGGCGGCCAATTGTTGTGCGCGATCGTTCACGACGCCCAGTTGTGCGGCTAAGAGTTTTTCTTGGGCGGTGAGCACTTCGGTGTAGTTGGCGGTGCCGTAGTTGAGCAATTCGCGTGTCATGCTTACGGCGGTTTCGAGCGACTGGACTTGCTTGCTGCGCAGGTCTTTTTTCTGCTGTGCCGTTTGGTAGGCAAAGAGTGCGTTGTTGACTTCCTGCCCCGCAGTGAGTAGCGTGCCGCGCAAGTGTATGAGCGACTGTTCGCGTTGTACTTTGCTCACTTTGAGGCGCGTGGTATTGCCGCGTTTGTTGAAAATCGGGGCGGTGAGTCCGGCTACAAAGTTGGCGGCAAAGGCTGTGGGGTCGAGCAACAGACTGAGATCGGAGGCTGCAAAACCTGCGGATGCTGTGAGATTCAGCGCGGGAAAAAAGTACGACTTGGCGTTGTTTACCATTTCGTAGGCTTGTATTACGTCGTACTGCGCCTGCACTACATCGGGGCGGTTTTCGAGCAATTGGCTGGGTACTCCGACCGAAATCCACGGCACATCGCTTTGTTTTGGCAGCGTGCTGCGTGGGATGATACTGGTGGTGCGTCCGAGTAAGAAGTTCATCGCGTTTTCGGCCTCCCGTATTTTCTGTTGTAGTTCGGGAATGCTCAATTCTACGGCGTATCGGGCGGCTTCGCTTTGGGCGATGGCTGCTCCGTTTACTTTTCCGCTTTCTTTGAGCAGCTTCATGGTTTCGGCAATACGGATGTTGTTTTGCAGGGATTCTTGGCTGATGCGCAATTGTTCGTCTAAGGCCAAGAGGTTGTAGTATGCGCCTGCAATATTGGCCACCAAACGGGTTTGTACGGCTTGTACGCCTGTTTTCGAGTACATGAGTTCGGCATAGGCGGCACGTTTGGCCGAGCGCATTTTGCCCCAGATGTCGAGTTCCCAACTGGCTTCAGCACCCCATTGGAAGTATTGCTGGTTGCGTGCGCTATTGGGGTAAAGCGTCTCGGGATTGTGGGCCGAATTGCTTTTGATTCCCAAAGATAGATTCGGGAAAAAGCTGGCTTTGCTTTGCGAGAAATAGGCTTCGGCGGCTTCTACGTTGAGTTGTGCCGTGCGTATGTCGAGATTGTTTTGGATGCCTTCTGCAATGAGTGCTTGCAATTGTGCGTCTGTAAAAATCTCTTTCCATTGCTTTTGGCCGATATTGCTGGTGTCGGTCGGCTCGGCGCCATACAAGGCTTTGGTGTCGATTTGGCTCTGGTCGAAATGTCGGGTGCTGCTACATGCAAATAGCAACAGCGACAAGCCCAAGAGACTTATGGTTTGTTTGAGATATTTCAATTTCATGGAATCTGTTTTGTTTGTTGCCCAATTAATGGCTTTGTGCATTTTTTGCGTGGATTTTCTCTTGTAATGTCTGGAATACCACGTACATCGCCGGAATCACCAATAAGCCAATCATCGTACCGACGAACATTCCGCCCACAGCACCCACGCCGATAGAACGGTTGCCGTTTGCTCCGACGCCTGTGGCAAATACAAGCGGCACGAGTCCGAAAATGAATGCAAAGGAGGTCATCAGGATAGGCCGCAAACGGGCCGTAGCGCCTTCGATGGCCGATTGCACAATCGACATACCCGCAGCCCGTCGTTGAAGGGCAAATTCCACAATCAGGATGGCATTTTTGGCCAAGAGCCCTATAAGCATGATGAGCGAAATTTGAAGGTAGATGTTGTTTTCTACGCCCATCAGCCACGCCAACATAAACGAACCAGCCAAACCAATCGGCAGGGAAATGAGGATAGACAAAGGAAACAGGAAGCTTTCGAACTGTGCGGCCAACAAGAAATAGACGAAAATGATACTGAGTAAGAAAATCACAAGCGTCTGATTGCCCGACGAAATTTCTTCGCGGGTAAGTCCCGAAAATTCGTAGCCGTAACCCATCGGCAAATTCTCTTTGGCCACTTGCTCTACGGCCTTGATGGCATCGCCCGAGCTAAAGCCAAAATTCGGCGCTCCGTTAATTCCAATGGCGGTGTACAGGTTGAAACGCGAAATATTTTCCGGTCCATACACACGTGTGAGGCTGATAAATTCGGTAATGGGTGCCATTTCGCCAGTTTGGGTACGCACCATGATGTTGTTCAAATCGCCAGGGTTGCCACGGTAAGAGGCTTCGGCTTGTACCATTACGCGGTACTGTTTCCCGAATCGGTTGATGTCTGAGGCATAGTATCCGCCCACATAAGCTTGCAATGCCGCAAGTACCGAACTCACCTGAATGCCAGATCGTTTGCAACGTGCTACATCGACATCGACCTGAAACTGTGGAAAGTTTGTATTGAACGAAGTGGTGGCATATTGAATCTCGGGGCGTTGGCTGAGTGCGCCGAGGAAGGTTTGCGCCACTTTGTCGAAGTCCTTGATGCTGCCCCCGGTTTTGTCTTCGAGTTTCAGCTCGAAACCACTGGAGATACTAAAACCTGGCACCATAGGCGGGGTGAAGATGATGATCTTCGCGGCGGTGATGCCACTTGTCATTCCGTACAATTTCCCGATGATACTTTTCTGATCTTGTCCCTTTCCACCACGTTCGGCAAACGGTTTCAGGCTGCAAATAAGCATCCCGTACGAGCTACCGCCACCACTAATGAGCGAGCGGCCGATAATCATCGTGCGGCTTTCGATTTCGGGTACATTCTCTAAGATTGCATCAATTTGTTGCGCCACTTTTTTTGTTTCATCGGCAGACGATGCTGGCGGCAAACTGATGTCGAGAAACAAACGCCCTGTGTCTTCAGAGGGTACAAAACCCGTGGGTGTTATGGCCATTAAGAGGTACAAAATACCCCCAAAAACCACAATCGTACTTGCAGCCAGCCATTTTCTATGAATGAAAAATTGGGCAGAACGTTTGTAACGCCCCGTCATCGCATCGAAAGCCACGTTGAACGAGGTATAAAAGCGGCTCAACAGTCCGCGTGTATGAATACCACCTTCTTTGTGGGGTTTCAGAAAAATGGCGCACAATGCCGGACTCAAAGTAAGCGCATTCACAGCCGAAAGCACAATCGCCACGGCCAAGGTAATCCCGAATTGTTTGTAAAAGACACCCGTTGTACCAGTGATAAATTTAACAGGAATAAACACCGCCGACATCACCAAAGTAATGGATACAATCGCCCCCGAAATTTCTGACATGGCAGATTTGGCGGCCTCTTTCGCATTGCCCGAACCTTCGTCGAGCTTGGCGTGTACGGCTTCTACCACCACAATGGCATCGTCCACCACAATACCGATGGCCAGTACCAAGGCAAAGAGCGTCAGTAAGTTAATGGTAAAACCAAACAGATTCAGGAAGAAGAACGTTCCGACAATTGCCACGGGCACAGAAATGGCAGGAATCAGCGTGGCACGGAAATTTTGCAAGAAAATAAACACCACAATGAATACCAAGACAAACGCTTCCAACAGCGTGTGAATTACCTTCTCGATAGAACTGTCGAGAAAGTTGTTGGCATCGACCAACACGCGGTACTCCATTCCCGGCGGAAAAGTTTCTGCCACCTTGTCTATCACCTTTTTCGATTCCACAATTACGTCGCGGGCATTCGAACCTGCTGCCTGAAATATAGCCATCGCAATACCCGGATTCTTCATAGACGACGTTTCCACAGCATAGCTTATCGCACCCAACTCTACTCGGGCCACATCTTTGAGTCTGAGAATATTGCCAGAAGCATCTGCCTTAATGATAATATTTTCGAAATCCTTGGGTTCAGATAACTTCCCTTTGTATTTCAGCACATATTCGAACGATTGTTTGTTGTTCTCGCCCAACTTACCGGGTGCAGCTTCCAAGTTCTGATCGTTGAGTGACGCAATAACATCGGCAGGT
>JBDKHP010000129.1:0-2506 GCA_039797645.1 Bacteroidota bacterium | reverse complement strand
CGTAAAACAACACGGGCTGCAACCAATTGCCCAGACTGTGAAGTTTGGGCTGTGGCACAGCTGTTTTTGCTTGGCGTTGTAGGTAAAAGGAAAACACCTGCAAAATGGTATAAACACAAAGAAACCAGCCCATAAAATTCTGGAATGGCACACCGTAGTACGCGCCGCCATCTTCCCAAATCCAGTCTTTACGAATGGTGGACATGAACGGATCGAAACACAAATTCCACATTACCATTACAAACGAAGCAATAAAGGGAATTGCAAACTTGGTCTCTCTACTGTATTGGAGCGTAAATTTGTCGAGGAGTATGTGTGCCAGAATCCACGAACAGTAGAGCACACCGAAATAGGCTGGCATAATAACGTATGGTACAAGCCACAATTTAGGGCCTAGCAAATCGGTGTAGTGGTAGTGCCCGAAGGGGAAACCTGTGAGTATGCTAATGGTTTCGTAGCTCCAGCTTATACCGAAGGTGAGTGCAAAATAAATGAGCATCTGTTTCCCGCCAAAATTCGTGATACCATGACTGAGGGAGAAAACCATAAAAATGAGTACTGCGGCAAACGGATAGAGTGTCTGCACGAGGGCGTTGTCGCTCAGCCCTGCAATGAGGTTGATGCATGTGTAAAAGACAATTGCGACCCAGGTGAGTTTGTTTGAAAAGCTACTGTTGTTCATACATTTATGTGTGTAGGTAAAGGTTTGCATAAGGCTGTGTGGTGGAAGGTAAGAATTTCGGACGAATACTGTGGCTGTTTTTGATCGGCATTGTGCGGGGGCTTGTGTAATCGGGATTCGGCTTGGCGTTGCATTGGGGGATACGGATAGATATAGGAACGATGGGTTGAGACGCAGCATGGCCGAAGGCCAACTGGTTCGTTTGCCCAGCCTGATTACGGCGTGGGATTGGAAAGCAGCCGCACGGTCTAGCCCGGATAGTAGCGGTAGCCCACAGCGATGTGATGCGGTGTCAGCAATCTGATGCTATTGGTTTGAAATACAAAGGTTTCCAGTTGATTCGGTACCCGTACGCGAGGACTACAAGCGGATAGCCGGTAGCCGCCCTAATTTTGAAAAGTTGGGCTACAGCTCCTTATTTTTATTTTCTTTTTTTCGTACTCGGCGGGGTTAACTTTTGGTTAAACTCCTGCACGGGGGCGGTGCGCCTAAGAAATTATAGCTACATTGCCCAGTAAATTCAGAAATGTGTTGCATAACATGTTTTGGGATTTTGGTGGCTTTTTATTGTTTAGGTCTCTGTATTTTAGCGGGTTGTGTATGTTATTTGTGTTTTTTTTTACGAAAAACATGCTCTATAACAAGTGTGTACATGGGTAAAAGTCATGTTTACGGCGTTACAAAGCTTCTAGCTTTGCTCATATTTATAACAACTGACAATTAGTATGAAACCAACACACATCGAACACATTGGGATTGCTGTTGCCGATCTGGAGGCAACAATTAAGTATTATGAGGAGGTTTTAGGTCTGGAGTGCTATAAGATTGAAGAGGTTGCAGATCAGAAAGTTAAGACTGCTTTCTTCATGGTAGGTCAGACTAAAATCGAGCTTCTGGAATCGACTTCGCCAGAGGGGCCAATTGGTAAATTTGTTGAGAAAAAAGGCCCTGGCCTACACCATATCGCTTTTGCAATGCCCGACGTAGCTCAGGCACTTACAGAGGCTGCTGAGAAGGGTGTACAACTTATTGATTCTAAGCCTCGTGCAGGTGCAGAGGGTATGCAAATCGGTTTTTTGCACCCAAAGGCTACCCACGGTGTACTTACCGAATTTTGCGGCGAGTAAATTTCTGATATTCAAATAGAAAACAAGTTAACATATAAATAAAACGTACTCAAATTTCAAGTAAGTATGGATAGCCAACAAAAGATTAAAGAACTTATTGAGTTGCGCGAAAAAGCAAAACTTGGCGGCGGTATTAAACGTATCGAAGCCCAACACAGTAAGGGGAAATTTACTGCGCGTGAGCGTATTGACATGCTCTTAGACGAAGGAAGTTTCTCGGAATTCGATATGTTTGTGACGCATAATTGTACGAACTTCGATCTCGACAAAACTAAATTCCTCTCGGACGGTGTTGTTACAGGCCATGGTACTATTGACGGTCGTGTGGTATATGTTTTCGCACAAGATTTTACGGTTTTCGGGGGTTCTCTTTCTGAGGCTTACGCACGTAAGATTTGCAAGGTAATGGATCAGGCGCTTAAAGTGGGTGCTCCTATTATCGGCATTAACGATAGCGGTGGTGCTCGTATTCAGGAAGGTGTGAATGCTTTGGCTGGTTATACTGAGATTTTCCAACGTAATATTTCCGCTTCGGGTGTTGTGCCACAGATTTCTGCCATTTTCGGCCCTTGTGCGGGTGGTGCTGTGTATTCGCCTGCGCTTACGGATTTTATTATCATGAGCGACAAATCGAGCTATATGTTCGTTACAGGCCCAAAAGTTACTAAAACCGTTACTGGTGAGGATATTTCGACCG
>JBDKHP010000128.1:0-2723 GCA_039797645.1 Bacteroidota bacterium | reverse complement strand
GCGAAATCTACAAACTTGTACAAGCTACCTTCGCCACACCCAATGAAATACACGAACAGCAAATTCTATCTAACGTGTATGCCACTAAAGAAAATACGGTAAGCAAAATTGGAGTAACAGCACAATTCGATGGACAACATGTGTTGTTATTTATTGAAGATTTGAGCAACAACACGCTCACAACCTACAGATTAAAAGAAAGTAATGAAAAATTCTATTCTATATTTAATCATGCACCGTATGGAATCGTTTTCACCGACGAAATTGGGCAAATCATTGAATTAAACCTCGCTTTTGCAAAAATGATTGGTTTTAAACCCTCCGATCTGGTGGGTACCAATTTGCTTGACCTCACGTTTCCCGAAGACATTGAACGCGATGTACATACCATGGAAGCTATGAAAACAGGCACGAAACAAGAGGCAACGTACGAGAAAAGATTCATTCACCGAAACAAAGAAATAAGATGGAGTGAACTAAAAATCAGTATCTTACCACTCAATGAAAAAGGATTACACCATTTTGTAGTAGTGGTGAACGACACCACTGAGCGACACAATTTGCAGGAACAAATAGAGGAACGCCAGCTTATGCTGAATTTGTTCTTTGAACAGTCGCTTGAAGGTTTCTTTTTCATGAATTTCGCGAACAGCCAACACCTTGAAGAACAACTCTCCCTCGAGCAAAAAATACAGTATTCATACGAAAACTTAATTATTACCCGAAATAACCGGGCTTTGGAAATGCTCTATGGCTACGATGAATCGCAAATGATTGGCCTCTCAATGAAATCGCTTTTCAGCCTCGATTCCGACTTGGCTAAGGAACTGCTGGGCAATCTATTCACCACAGGCAATGCAAAACCCGACACAAAACACATTCACAAAAATGGTTTCATGCTTCGTTTTGAAGGAAATTATATTATCCTCAGAAACCGAAAACAGCGCGTTATCGGAATATTCGGAATTCAACGCGATATTTCAGAAAAACACCGAACAATTGAACTATTAAAACATCAGAATCGTAAAATTAATGAATCAAATAATGCAAAAGATAACTTTTTCTCAATTATTGCACACGACCTAAAAAGCCCGTTTAACGCAATTTACGGGTTTTCGCAATTAATCGCCGAAGCGGGAAACAACAAAGACTTTTCGCAAGTAGTGGCATACAGCGAACATATTGTCAAGGCATCACAGTTCAGTGTGGAACTCATCGACAATCTATTAGAGTGGGCTCGCACCCAAAGAGACGGTATCTATATCGAAACCACCAAAGTAAACATCGGCGAGGTAATGCAACAAATAAGCAACCTAATGGCTATACAATATACCTCCAAAGAAGTTGAACTTCGTGTAAAAATTCCAGAAAACTGCACAATTAATGCCGACAAAAACATGATTTTCACAATTCTTCGAAATTTATGCTCCAACGCACTAAAATTTTCGTTTCCCAACAGTATTGTTGAAATGATTGTGATCCAAAATGCAATCCAAACCGAAGTCACAATCTCCGACACTGGAATCGGTATGACAAGCAGCGAAATTGCCTTACTATTTGGCAACGAAAACAAAACCATGAAACCCGGAACTGCCAACGAAAAAGGGACCGGACTCGGACTCAAATTATGCTACGAATTTGTAAAGATGCACGGCGGCGAAATCTGGGCAGAAAGCACTCCTGGCTTGGGTTCGAGCTTTCACTTCACAATACCGTCAACGCCGCAAGAAGCATAAATACCTAACAAACAATTATTTAAGAATAGCCACCAAGTCGTGATACGTCACCATAAAGCTCTTATTCACCCTGTTCGAGAGAATCACGATACAACTATTCGTCGATCGTAAGCGCACAAACAGCGACGTATAGCCCCGATACCAACCCGTGTGATACTCAAAACTTTCGCCATTCGGGTAGTGCAAAATGCGCCAACCATAACCATAATTGTGCAACCCATTCCGATCGGGTTCCCAGTCGGTAAAAGCAAGTTTAAGCGTTTCATTATTAAGGATATACTCATCCGAAAACGAACGATCCCACCGAAACATATCCTCTGCCGAAGAATATACCGATTTATCGCCCAACACCTCATCCTGATAAAAAGGCGCAATCTGCCGCGTATTGTGATAATGGCCCGCGCACAACACAAAATCCTTCGATTGGGGCCGCCCTATCGACGTATGTTTCATGCCCAAAGGCTCAAAAAATTCCTCCCTCATAAAGTCTGCAAATTCTTCACCGCTCACCCTTTCAACGAGGAGCACCAGCATCACAAAACCCGTGTTCGAGTAATCGTACTTAGTTCCAGGCGGAAAAATTGGCCCTAATTTATCCTTATTTTCAACCAAAATTTTCAAAACATCTTCATTATTCAGATGCTGCCGCTCTTTACTATAACGTTCAACAAAATACATATAACGCTGCAAACCAGAACGATGTGTGAGTAAATGATGCACCGTAATATCTCCAAACGGAAACTCAGGAATATATTCCTGCACAGGCGCATTCAAGTCAATAAGACCACGCTGATAAAGCAGCAATACAGCTGCCGAAGTGAAAGTTTTAGAAACCGAAGCCAACTGAAACACAGCATCTTGCGTCATATCAGCCTTCGATACAAAATTAGCCATTCCCCAAGAATTTTCGTAAATCACCTTACCTTCATGTGCCACCAACACCGACCCACTAAAACC
Organism: Bacteroidota bacterium; assembly: GCA_039797645.1. Classification (GTDB taxonomy): domain Bacteria; phylum Bacteroidota; class Bacteroidia; order Bacteroidales; family JBDKHP01; genus JBDKHP01. Next base: position 30 of record JBDKHP010000128.1, on the reverse strand, counting down.
AGATGGTAGCAATTTTTCCTGAAAAAAAGC
>JBDKHP010000127.1:0-3580 GCA_039797645.1 Bacteroidota bacterium | reverse complement strand
ATTTATATTTGGTTTAAGAACGGTAGTTTCCCAAACGTTAGTGCCAGTATTTTCGCTAATTACAAGGTCATTGTTTTCGAGGCGGTAATTGTTGTAATAAAAGAAGAAATCAGTACCGTCTGCTGTAATTCCACTAACTATCTGGTCGTTACCAATATTTATGCCTGTACCAGTTTGTTGGCTTGCGCCCCACTCCAACTCATAATTTTGTTTCTCGCTCATATAGACTTTTACAGAGCGCAAATCTTTTCGCGAACTGAAAAACATGCGCGTTTCGTCTGCTGAGACAAAAGGGTTAAAGTCATCGCTTTTACTGTTGATACCTTTACCCAAGTTAATGAAATTCACATTTGCAGGTGCATTGATGAGTGCTTCAGCATTCAGGCAAAAATCTTCGTAACGATTCACTTCAAAATGTTGAGCTTCGGGTACATATTTTTTATAATATTCGAAGTTCCTAATCGCTTCCTCAAAATCGTGTTTATGGAAATGCGCGACACCTAGTTGAAAAAAGATAAGCGGCATATATTTTTTTGCGCCATTTTCAATTAGCCGAGAAAGGTAGGGTATTGCAGCACTTTTTTCGGTATTCATTTTCAGGATACACTGTGCGATCTGAAAATTAAGATAAGTATCCATTGAATCCCGTTTCAGGTCGTTGCTGTAATATGCCAGAGCTAATCGGTAGTTTTCAGTTCCGTAATAAATATCCCCTTTTTCTACCTGAGCTACCGCAGTACCCAAGAAGACGAACGTACCAGCGCCAAGTAGTAGCATTAGCTTTAGGAAACTCTTAATTCTGCCCATGTGTGATTCGTATTTATTTTTACCGAAATTTAATAAAGTTTTTGACTCTTTGAAACACCCTACAACTAATTCGTAATTTATCAAAACTTTATCCTCGTAAAGTACGCTATAAATAGGTTCAGATAAAACCAAAGTTCTTTTTAATCTCAGACGTAATTTACCTTTTCTGTCAAAAAAAACAACAGCCCATCGGTAAACCGTGGGCTGTTGCAAGTGGCCTTTTTCGTGTTTACGAAACCATCATGGGCATAATTAGCATAAGTACATCCTCATGGACATTGTATTTTTCAACTGGAAGAATAATTCCAGCACGACCTGGGTCATTCATTTCGAAAACAACTTCATTGCCCGACAAATTATTCAGAATTTCCACCAAAAATACAGATTTGAAACCAATTTCCATATCTTCTCCTTCATAGTTGCAACTTGAACGTTCGTAGGCTGAGATTGAAAAATCTAAATCCTGAGCAGAAACTACTACTAGATTATTAGAAATTTTTAGCTTAATAAGGTTGCTTGCCTGGCTAGAAAAGACAGAAACACGCTTTAGTGTATTGATAAAGCTCGACCGTTCCACGACCATTTTGTTCGGACTACTAAACGGAATTACATTTTCGTATTTCGGATATTCACCCTCAATCAATCTGCAAATCAACTTAAATCCACGTGTTTCAACGTACGCATTCTTGCTGTCGAATTTTAGAATTACCTTCGAATCAATTTTATCTACAATATTTTTGATAAGATTCGCTGGTTTCTTAGGGAGTATAAAACCTGCTTGTGCCAACGACGCTACATCCGTGCGGCGGTATCTAACCAATTTATGTGCATCGGACGCTACAAAAGTGATACTGTTTTCAGCGAGTTCTATAAAAATACCATTCATTACAGGGCGCAATTCATCGTCTGCAGTCGCAAACAATGTTTTTGTGATACCTTTTAAGAGGATCTCTGAATTCAATTCGATAGTATGTGCATTTTCAGCAATGCTTGGCACTACGGGGTAATCCTCACCATTCATTCCAGGAATCGAAAATTTACCAGAATCCGATAGAATATCAATCATCGAACTATCTAAATCAATCAGAAAACTCAGTGGTTGTTCAGGGAATTCTTTCAGTGTGTCGTTTAGGATCTTGGCAGGTACAGCAATAGTACCATCACCATCAGCATTATCGAGCCCAAAGCTCGTAATCATGGTACTCTCCAAATCTGAAGCTGTAATAGTGAGGTCGCCATTACTTAGTTTGAACAAATAATTATCCAAAATAGGCATCGAATTCTTCGTGCTAATCACTTTACTCACAGCCTGTAAGTGGCTCAATAATTCGGTACTCGATACTACGAATTTCATTTATTGTTGTTTTGAGTTATATATATCAAAATGTTAGTTCATCTATCAAAAAAACGAATTCCAATATCCATTAAAAACCTTTCGTCTTCCAAAGATAAATTATTTTTTCGCGAAGCCTCGGAGAATTTATTAACACACCCTAGAATAATGTTAACAGAATGTTTATAACCTCGAATTCAAATGTACTCAACCGAACATCTTTCGGCGCACAAAAAACCATAAAACCCCAAGGCTTAAAAAAACCAAAATAGGGAGTACTACATTTATTATTTGCCAATACACACGTTCCGAAACCACCCGTTTCTTATCGAGTAAGCGCATCTGAAGTTCTCGGTTACGGATGCGCATCAATCCATCCTCTTCACACAAATAATTTAAGCAGTTGAGAATAAACTCTCGGTTGCCCTTAAAGAATTTTTGCGAATGAATATCGAAACCCGCAGGATAATCCTTACCTTCAGCCGACACCTCATTACGAATAATACTCCCATCGGCCACCACAATCATTTTCGTACCTACACTCTCGCTTTTAAAAAGCTGTGGTTGTGTTGTATATAAACTAACAGGTCTGTTCTTAAACGCAGATTCAAACTCACCCTCCAGCAAAGCAGCAACAGGAAGTGGACTTTGCGTAAATTGCGATTCATCAGGTTTTTGAGTAGCCTCCTTCAGGTCTATTCGCAGTGGCACGGCTTGTAATTTTGTAAAGCGTGAGCTAAAAAGCAACTCGGTTTTACGTACTTTGGGGCTATTCCCAGTGGTATCAATAGTACTAATAAATTCAGAGCGAATAGGCCCTAAATACTTATTAATCACATGATTGTTTGTCGTAACTAGAATCGGGAAATACGTCCAGTCGAACAATTTGATACGTGGCGTACCGCCCTCGCCCCCAGTCGCCAAACCTACTGGCGACGATTGTAAGTCCTGTATAAGATCGTAGTTCACCCGAACCCCATACCGAAACAACAGATCCTGCAAATTCACCTCGTTGGCCATCACCGAAAGCACACTCTGATCCGTAGAATCGTTCACCGCTTGCGCACCATCCAGCATCCACAACACCTTACCCCCGTGCATAATGTACTGATCCAGAACATACTTATCATCGTTCGAGAAACCCTTCTGAGGGGCAGCCACAATCACCGCCGCAAAATCATTTAGAATACCCTCTTTACCGCCCATTCTACCACGGCGCACATCGTAATATTCGCTCAAAACATGCGTAACATCAAGCACTTGTAATTCGCTCAATTCACCATGTCCCTCAATAAAAGCAATTTGCGGTTTCGTTTTCCGAATCAATTTCCGAATCGCATTACTGAACTCATACTCTAACGACTGCACCGAATTGTTAATATTTTCCTCACTCTCAGGAGCGTAACGCGCATCCGTCTTCAACAGATTCACCGACATCTT
>JBDKHP010000126.1:0-12557 GCA_039797645.1 Bacteroidota bacterium | reverse complement strand
TAGTTCATTTCCCGCGCCAAGAGTTTCACCAGATGTTGACTTTGTAAAATTGCTGTTTTCAGAAACCAACGCAGACATAAACTTGTCTCCAGACGAAACGAAACAGCTTATTAATCAATATGGTTTATCGTTTACGAACGATTCTTCGTCAAAAAACAAACTACTTCATCCTAGCGAAAAACTAATTTTTAGACATACAACACGAGCAAAAGCCAATGTCATAATTTTTTTTGTAGAAAGCTTGTCTGCCCGTTTCTTGACACCATACGAATCAAAATTCGACAGTATAACCCCAAATATTAATCATTTTTCCGATTATTCAACCGTCGTAGATGGATATTACAACCACACGACGCCAACAATTAATGGTTTGCTCGGGCAGCTTAATAGTATTTATCCTTCATTTATAAACGAAGACTTTTTGGAAACTAAGCAAAATTTCCAAACACGATCAATTATTAATATTTTAAATGATCACGGATATAACACGCTATTGTTTAGCTACGAACATAAAGCATTTCCACTTTCTCAGTGCCTAAAAGGTTTAGGTTTTTATACTACATTTTTTAAACAAGACCTCGAACTAAAATACAATATAAAAAGCACTAGAAACGACTTTTTGGAAGATGGAGATGTGTTGGGATGCTTTACAAAGTATCTTTCTGACAATACTCCTCAGAAACCATTTCTTGCCGTAGTTTCGACTGTAAATACTCATACTGGCTACCAATTATCAAAAAAATCATTACCCTATAAAGATTATAATAGTTCACTTCTCACAGCCATTCATACAATGGATAATGAATTTGGTAAATTTTGGAGTTTTTTTATCAATTCTAAACTAAAGGATAACACTATTGTAATTCTAACAGCCGATCATTCCCTCCCTGTTTCTGTGGAACTCAAAGATCTGTATCCTGAAGAAAATTTCACCAACAATCTATTCGATAAGATAGCATTGATTATTTACGATCCTGTACATAAGCTCCCTTCAAGGTTGAAAGCACATTGTTCTTCAATTAATCTGGCTCCCACAGTAATGCACCTTTTATCTATAGATAGTATTTCAAGCCACTTTCAGGGTCATTCTATTTTTGACAATCCTACGGACTCAACATTTCTAAGTATCTACTCTGGTGCTGTTTACGAAAAACGAATCAATGAAAAAACATTCATCGATCGTAGGACAAACTATTTAATTTCGAATTGGTTAAAATACAATCAGCAACTTTTTAGAAATAATAAGCTAATACCTACTAAGTCACAGTATTGATATTTATTATCGAACAGATTATGGAATTTTCCTACTTAAAATTCACGATTTCAAAATTATAAAACAATTAAAAACCAGCGAGAAAAATAATGTTTAGGAGTGGAAGTCCAAATTTCAAGATTAGGGAGGCCGTCCGCTTGTAGTCCTGTCAAAGGGAACGAAGCCCCTTGTCGCTTTTCTCTGCTAATCATGACAAGCAATTTCAGGATGAGACGAATCCTCGGTACTGGGTGAGTTTCGTTTTACGAAGCTCGTCAGGGTTTGTATCGCTGGCGGGCTTGCGCTTCATGGCTTTAAGCCAACTAACTAGATTTGCCCCGCAATCTTACGGTTTGGGCTTGGAATGTGGGTACACTGTCCAGCCCAGATTGGTTCTCTTTTTGCATATTGAGGAACTCGAGCTAACGGCTCAATGCGGTATCTGGAAGGCTTGCTTTATCATTAGAAATGAGAATGTTATCTTATCTCAATTTGAAACACAATATAAGATTGGTCACATTTGTTCTTTCTACCGCTACTTTTAACTTGACTAATCCACTCTACAAAGCCATTCTATGCACAAATACTAAAAATTTACGACTGGTAATCAATAGGTTACAAAGTTCGAATTTGACAAAAGGGACTTTTTAGACTAGACTCCTTGACGAGTCCACTCTAAAAAGCAATTTTTTCTTTGAAAAAAAATATTCGTAAAAATAACTATCATGTATTCAAAGTATTATACATTATAAAAATTCGTGCATTCGTGGCGAGCATACTTTTTAGAGTGGACTCTTTGAAAAAAAAATTCATGAAATAACTATCATGTATTCAAGGTATTATACATTATAAAAATTCGTGCATTCGTGGCGAGCATACTTTTTAGAGTGGTCTCCTAAACAAAAAAACGCGCCCCATCGCTTCTGCCATCTACTTGCATGGCAATTGGCAAGCTATTTCAAATTCTTATTTTTTTTGTAAGGTCAACTTCTTTTTTTTATGATTCGCCTCGGTGGATAATGTTTATTTTTAAAAAATATTTACGGCAACACTTCATAATCAGTTATATATGTTTTTCTTGAAAATAAAGTTTTGAGAATATGTAACAAATATCGTTCTTTGACCGACATAGGAACATAGGTTCAGACATGGATTACTTAACATTATAAATATACGAAGTATGAAAAGAGCAAGTTTGTTCGCAATTTTATTGGGTTTTGTAGCGGTATTTGCATCGTGCGAAAAGGCTGAAGTAAAACACAATGTTACATTTTATAATACCACTTGGGTAGATCTCCAAATGACCCTAAATGGTGAAACTAAAACGCTACCTGAAGACGGTAACGTTAGTTTTGAAGTTGTGGAAGGTAAGGAATTGATCTACAGCGCGGTTGCAAAGGGCGAAAAAGGCCTTACAATTACGCTAAATTCAGACCAGACAACGCCAACAGTTTTGGGCGAGACGGATAAAGAATACGACGTAACTGTTCCTGCGGACTATTTCTTCTTGACTATTACGCACGATCAAGCTGGCGTGGCTGCTATCGACCATCTGTGGGTGAATTTTAATGGTACTGACGCAACGGACGAAGTTGTGTCTTACGGTATTTCTGAAACTGCTCAGAAAGTTGGTTTTTACAAAGCACACACAGGTACTATTATTAAAGTTCAAGCTGGTACTAAAACGGATTATTGGCAAGATGGTGGTACTGATGCTTGGGGTTTTTCGTTCCTGAAGCAGCCAGATCAGTTGTTGGGTTTATATACCAAAAATCTTGTTTTTGCTAAAAAGAACAATAAAATTAAACACGAAACTTTACCTGGTATCGTTACTGCAAAGTAAGCTGACATCATTCGTAAAATTTTTGTGAACTGAATAAAAATAGTATGTTTTTTACTGAGAACAGTTATTTTATTTTGTAACACGGAGGCTATCCTTAATATGGGGATAGCCTCTTTTTTTGTGAAATTTCCTAGTGAATACGAGTGTTTGTTTCATGTGTTCCGAATTTTATATATTTTCGTGTAAACACTGTTCGTACACCAAAAACCGATGCCATGCTGATAACTTTTGAAGACATTCAAGAACAAGATTTTGAGTTCGTTAAAGAAATTTACGACTATTACATTTTAAATTCTACGGCTACCTTTCACACAGAGGCTATCGCTGTGGCAGAATTGAAGGAGGCTATTTATGTGGGCCACCCAAGATATAAATCGTTTCTTATTTCGGTAGATCGGGTTGTTGTGGGGTTTTGTTACCTTGCGCCGTACAAGAAACGACAGGCGTATTATAGGAGTGCAGAACTTACGTTGTATCTGAAACCCGATCAGCATCAACGTGGTATAGGCACCTCGGTTGTGCATTTTATGGAAAAAGTAGCGCGGGAGCAAGATATTAAGGTTTTACTGGGGGTGATTACGGCCAGTAATACGGCGAGTATTTCGTTGTTTAACAAAAGTGGGTTTACGCAGGCTGCTTATTTAGAGGGAGTTGGCGAAAAATTTGGCGAAGTTCTCGATGTGGTAATGATGCAAAAAAAAATAGAGAATTAGTAAAAAAGCTTCGGCTTTCTGAGTCGGAAAACCGAAGCTTTTTTAGTGTTTTATGTAAATATGTCCGTGTTTCAGATACCGCTCGCTGATGCTACCAAGCATCCCTTCGTGTATGCCCAGTACGAGAATTCCCCGACGACGGAGTAGATTGTGGAAATAGTAGAAGATACGGTCTTGTAGGTCGTGGTTAAAATAAATGAGTACGTTGCGGCAAAATATCACGTCGAATTGCACGTCGAATGCTGGTTCGAGTTGCGTTAAGTTGTGCTGCTTGAGTATGGGCATGGTCGGAAATGGTGCGACTATTTTAGCCGAATATTCTCGCGGATTGAGTTCGAAGTATTCTGCTACATTTACATCCTTGCCTTGTAGTTTCCATATTTTACGAAAATTGTCGAAAAAATCTTCTTCCTTACGGTACGTATATTTTGCTTCTCGTGCTTTAGCTAACATGTCGCTGTTCAGGTCGGTACCATAAAAATTGCTTTTTTCGAGCAATCCCAACTCATTGAAGAGTATCATGGTGGAATAAAGCTCGAGACCGTTGGAACAACCTGCACTCCATACATTTATGGAATCCCTGCCTCTCAGATTCATGTCGAGGTATTGGTACAATTCGTCCCAAATACCGTGGTCTCTAAAAAGTTCGGTTGTATTTACCGTAATGTCTCTAATTACTTGGTGCATATACTGCGAACTCGATTCGCAACTTTTGCTAAGTTTTGCAATGTCGATTTGTCTGTCGCTCAATATTTTTTCAATTCTTCTACGAAACGATTTTTCTGAATATTCAGAAAAATCGTTTCCTGTTATCTGGGCAATTTTTACAATAAATTCATTTATTTCTGCATCAGATAAGTTCATGGGTGGCATATTAATCATTAGGCGTATTGTTTTCATTACCCACGCTGGGTTCTTGGAGGTGTCTGATCTTAATATTGAGGTACGCAAAGGCAATTGTCATAAATGGGCTGATGATATTGAAGAACGCGTAAGGAGCATAGGCAAGGGTACTTACGCCCAATACAGAGGCTTGCGTAGCACCACAAGTATTCCAAGGTACGAGCGCAGAGGTTACGGTTCCTGCATCTTCGAGTGTTCTACTGAGCAGCTCGGGGGCGAGTTTGCGTTCGCGAAAAGTAGAGGCAAACATCCGGCCAGGCACTACAATAGAGAGATACTGGTCTGAGGCTGTAAGGTTGAAAAAAATACAGGTTGCTGCCGTTGTTGCCACAAGAGATCCTGTGCTTTGTGCCCAACCAATAATCGACATGGTAATGAGTCTGAGATAACCAGCAGCCTCCATTACACCCCCAAACACCATTGCCGAGATAATGAGCCATACCGTATTAAGCATTCCCGACATACCGCGCGTGTGTAGCAATTCGTTTACGGCCTGGTTAGACGTATGGATGCTTATTTCTCCAAACATCGCTTTGGCAAATGCCACGTACGATGCCTTAAAAACATCGGGACTGGCTCCTATTTGTGCAACAATTTGTGGCTGAAATATTAGGGCAAACACACCCCCTATGAGCGTACCGGCCATCAGGGCTGGAATAGGAGCTACTTTTTTTATGATCAGTACAAAGAGTATCACCGGGACAAGTAGTAGCCATGGCGTGATTACAAAACTGCTCGAAATTGCCAGTAGCGCAGCATCTACGCCCGACTGGTGGTCGCTTGCAGGGTGCAGTAGCCCTATTACGAAAAAGATAATCAGCGTGAGTATCATCGTAGGCACAGTGGTAAAGAGCATATATTTTACGTGGGTAAACAGGTCGGTGCCAGCCATTGCGGGCGCAAGGTTTGTGGTGTCAGAAAGTGGTGAAATTTTATCGCCAAAATATGCCCCCGAAATAATTGCACCTGCTACAACCGCTTCGTTGAAACCCAGTGCCTGTCCGATGCCCAATAGTGCGATTCCGATGGTCGCCACAGTGGACCAAGAACTCCCCGTAACGAGCGACGTTACCGAACTAATTATTACAGCAGCCACCAAAAATATACTCGGATTCAGTATTTGCAGCCCATAATAAATCATTACGGGCACCACACCACTTAACATCCAAGTTCCAGATAATGAACCTATTACAAAAAGTATTAGAATTGAGGCCATAGACGAACCAATACTTTCCACAATTTTGCGCCGAATATACTCCCACGATAAGCCAGCTGTACAAGCAAACACAGCAGCCAAACCAGCAGCCAGAATCAGTGCAATTTGGTTGGGCCCCGCGAGCGTACTGTCACCAAAAATTTGCACATTTAAAGTGAGTAAAATTACCAAGAAAACAATGGGTATTATAGCCTGCCAAATTTTCGCTTTTGGTATCTCGTGCATAAATCCTGAATTTAATTATTCCCACAAATGTAGAAATATTCTGCATCGCTTTTCTAAAAAATTTGAAAAAAGCGATTCATCGGCCAGCTTATTTTGGCAAAGCTAAACCTAAATCTTATATTTGTTTCAGCTGGAGTCTAAATCGTACAACAGCCACAGCAGAGAGCTTTGAGTAGCTTTTTTTAAAATTTTCCGAATATCCAAATCTTAATTTAAGCAATACTATGACACAATCAATAAATCTATCTTGGCAAGAAGGCATGGCTTTCGAGGGCGACATCAATGGCCACAAAATATTGGTAGATGCCGACCCTGCAGTAGGTGGTCAGAACAAAGGCGCACGCCCCAAACCCTTTATGTTGCTCGCTTTGGCAGGCTGCACCGGTATGGATGTCGTGTCTATACTCAAAAAAATGCGCGTCGAGTTCGACGATCTCAATATACGTGTAGATGGTACGCTCACCGAAGAACACCCCAAATACTACCACACCCTGCACGTGGTGTATCAGTTTTGGGGCACCGACTTACCACTCGAAAAACTTGAGAAAGCTGTAAATTTATCGGTAGAACAATACTGTGGCGTAATGGCCGTGTACAAAAAAACGATGGAAATTACCACCGCAATCGAGATTAACCCCGCGAAAGAGGCCTAGGGGTAAACTGCAATGCGTTGAAAATAAAATTACTACACTAAATAGGAGACGCTCCACGAGAGCGTCTCCCTTGAAACAGCCAAAATCAAAGCCTAAGCGGAAAAAAATAAAGATAAGGAGCTGTCGCCAAACTTTTCGAAAATAGGGCGGCTGTAGGCTACCGCTACTATTATATCTAACAAGATTGTAGTTGTTTTATAAAAACCTGTCCCATAGCGTGTTGTATAAAACTACGGACTAAAATGTTTTTAGCCACAAAGCACTAAAAAAGGCGTTAAATACGAAAAACGGTTTGAGCCTTGTAGCTTACCAAAAGGGAAATCGGCTTGCCAATTGAAATTAAGTAATAAGCAGAAGCGATGGGGCGTTAAGAAAACATTTCAGCCTTGACTTTTTGCTTCGTTTGCGTCATGGAGTCCACTCTAAAAAGTATGTTTGCCACGAATGCACGAATTTTTATCATGTATAATACCTTGAATACATGATAGTTAATTTCACGAATATTTTTTTTAAAAGAAAAAAATGCTTTTTAGAGTGGACCCGTCATGGCAAAAGAAAGGTAGGTTTCTAAAATATTGTTAATCTTATAGTTAGTTTCAAACATTAATGAAGTAATGCCGCCCTATCGTAGCACAAAGCTACCTTTTAAGAAGCTGCATTGGGCCCTTAGCTGGAGCTACACCGTAGGCAATAAGAGAACCAATCTGGGCTAGACCGTGCCTCACTTTCCAAACCCACGCCGTAGGTTTGCTGGACACACATTGTCTTTGGCCTACGGCCATGAGGCGACAGTATGAACTGTCGGGGGGTGCGCTCAAAGCCCCCGACGGTATCCTCAGTAGCAAAACCGTCTCGAGATTGTTGGCTGGGTGAATATTGAAGCTTGCACTAGAATTGAACCATTGTTTGTAGTCCATGCCAGATTTTTCACCACTTTCGATCCTTTATTTGAACTGAGACAATAAATCTTGCCTAAATTACCTCCGATTGAGTTTATAGTTAGGGAACGCCCCATGGCCACAGGCCAAAGTAAAGTGCTTGCCCAGCGCACCTACGGCGTTACAAATGCTGCTGCCGACCGAACTAGCCCGGATAGTAGCGGTAGCCCACAGCGGTGTGATGCGGTGGCAGCAAGCTGATGCTATTCGACTGAAATACAAAGGTCTCCAGTTGACTCCGTGCCCGAACGCGAGGACTACAAGCGGATAGCCGGCAGCAGCTATTACAAATATTGTTGGGCTACAGCTCCTTATCTTTATTTTTATTTTTTTTCGCGCTGGCTTTTTTGGGCTTTGTGTATCAAACCGTTGATAGAACGATGTACAGTTTTCGCTTCAATTGGTATTTATTGGCTTCGAGCGTGTATGCTTTCGACTTACTTTGGGTTTTGGCGCAATACAAACGTTTGGTTTTTTGCGTAAACTACCTATCGCAGTCTGCATTTCACGGTTCTAATTCTGCATTTCACACAGTTTATTCGGCACTTTGTATGAATTGGCTTTCTATATTGAGACGCAGACTATACTTTCGTAATGTCATCCAACCAACTACACATATATCAAGAGCTTACAACGCCCATCTGCAAGTGGGTTTCATATATAGCACCTACCGCTCAAACGGTAAGTAAAAAAATAGGGTTTATTTTTGTGCTTCGGCACATATTTTTAGGTTAGTAGATAGTGAATACTGATTGTTTAGGGTTAACGACTCGCGGTAGCGGGTCGTTTTTTTTGTTATATACCTCATCCATTGGTTTTTAATTCAGTTCCTTTCCTTATTGGTATCGCTCAATTCTGAGGATAAACAATCTGTATAATTTTTCTTGTTTCTTAATTAATTGGTTTTTAACTACATAAAGGCTTTTCTTGGCGATGTGTTGTGCCAATGTTTTGGTTATAACGGTTTTTTTCTGCTTTGGGTATTGGTACAGTATAGGCCAGAAATTGAAGTTTTGAATGTAGAGGTATTACATTTGTCCGAAATATTACTGACGTTTCAGTGGTACTAGAAATTATTTCTGGATTTAGATTCGGTTTTTTCGATGCAGATTTCTTTGTGGTTTGCTTTACCGAAATTGATTCTGTGGTGGAATTGCAATCGAAATCGTTTGCGAAAAATGAGGACAATTGAACTTGTGTTTGCTTGAGGCTACAGAAGTAAATTTTTTGCGTGTGTAATGTAAAGCAAGCGTTCTTAGATGGGAATTTTGAGCATTTTTATGAGATAATATTTTAACTTTCGCCCCCGAACACCGAATTAGCTAACGGTGTTTTGGTTTTAGCCTTTAGTTTTGTACAAACCCTCAAACACAATAAAACTAGTTACTCTTAAATTATGGAACAGAAAAACAACAGTTATGCAGTCGGGATGTCGGTAATATCCTCCATCTTTTTCATTTTTGGTTTTGCTACCACGTTTATCATTACACTTAGCTCTAAGGTAAAAGACATTTTCACGCTGAGCGAAACCGAAGCACAATTGCTTACAGGTGCTTTCTTTCTTACCTATTTATTTCTGTCGATACCTACTGGTTATGTGATTAAGAAAATAGGCTACAAAACGGCGCTGATTACCGGCTTGTTTTTAATGGCTGTGGGTAGTTTTATGTTTTTCCCAGCGGCGCGTGTGCCTTCGTTTCCCTTGTTTTTAGCGGCAACTTTTGTATTGGCAGCAGGTGTGGTGTTTTTGCAAACGGCTGCAAACCCTTATGTGGCAGCCTTGGGTAGCCAAGAAACAGCTTCGGGGCGTTTGAATCTTACGCAAGCACTCAACTCGATAGCCACGATGATTGCCCCTTGGATTATCTCTGTGATTATTTTTAAAGGTGCTGCCGATATGCTTACCCCACAAGCGTCTGCACAAACAGTGCAAATGCCATTTGTTTTGATGGGGGTAATTGTACTGCTAGTGGCTGGCGCAATTCTCTCAATTAAATTGCCCGAAATTGTTGTTTCTGAAACGGTTGCCAAAAAAAGTGTGTGGAAATATCCGCATGTACTGCTCGGTGCACTTGCTATTTTCTGCTATGTGGGTGCCGAGGTTGGTAACGCTGGTTTGCTGGTAAACTTCTTGAACTATAAGCTAAACTTGGCTAAGGAAGAGGCATCTACATACGCCGCTATTTATTGGGGTGGCGCGATGGTGGGCCGTTTCTTTGGCTCGATCATGCTCAGCGACATCAAAAATTCTGGCCGAAAAATGCTTTATTTCGTGTTGGTACTTGGTTTGGCTTTTGTTTCGGGAGCGTTCGTTACGAATTGGAACTGGAATATTGGTCTTATCTTTTTGGGTGCTTCCGTGGTGAACCTCTTGGCTATTCAGTTGGGCAGGGGCAATGCCAACCAAACTTTGGGCGTGTTTGCACTCATTGCGGCGGGGCTTGCCATTGCAACCACAATTGCGCCGGGCGAGATTGCAATCTGGACACTGGTGTCTATCGGTTTGTTCAACTCAGTAATGTTCCCAAATATTTTTGGTTTGGCGGTAAAAGATCTGGACAACGGCGAAATGAGTACAGCTTCGGGTATCATTAATACACTAATTGTGGGTGGTGCTATTATCCCTGTACTGATGGGTTTTATTGCCGACAATCCTGCTCTTGGTTACTCTTGGGCGTTTGTACTTCCTGCTCTGTGCTATCTGTATATTTTCTATTTTGCGGTAAAGGGCAGCAAAATTCGGAGTTAAGGTCTCTGTTTTATTGTCATATTTCATTTGTGTTGTCGGTAAGTCTCTTGCCGGCAACACATTTTTCATTTAATAGATAGAATTTCACACTAACGAGATAAATTTTTAATTATGAGTAAATTAGCTATTGGTATTGATATTGGTGGCACCAATTCTGTAATCGGCGTTGTCGATGCAGAAGGCAATGTACTGGTTAAAGGTGGTATCGATACCCCTTCGCATGGTAATGTGGAGTTGTACGTAAAAGACCTCGCCGAAGCGGTACAGAAACTTATTCACTCGGTGAATCTATTGAACCCCGATGCCGAAATTTTAGGGATTGGGGTGGGTGCACCAAACGCCAATTATTACAGTGGTACAATCGAACACGCACCGAACCTTTCGTTCAAGGGTATTGTTCATTTTGTGGACTTACTAAAAGGACATTTCCCGAACTATGCACATATCGCAATTACCAACGATGCCAACGCGGCGGCAATTGGCGAGATGATTTATGGTGGGGCTAAGGGTATGAAAAATTTTGTGATGTACACCCTTGGTACTGGCGTAGGTAGCGGCGTAGTTGTAAATGGCGACTTGGTATATGGCCACGACGGCTTTGCCGGCGAATGCGGACACACGACACTGATTCCAGACGGAAGACTCTGTGGTTGTGGTAGTTATGGACACCTCGAAGCGTACTGCTCTGCTCCAGGAATGAAACGCACTGCTTTTGAACTCATGGCTAAATACAACGCTGCCGACAGTTTGTTGGCGCAGAAATCGTTCGCCGATCTCGATTCTAAGGCCATTTATGATGCCGCTGTGAAGGGCGACAAAATTGCGTTGGAAGTTTTTGAACTTACGGGTAAGTACTTAGGACAAGGATTGGCCGACACGGTACACCATTTGAGTCCGGAGGCAATTTTCTTATTTGGCGGGCCAACGGCAGCAGGCGATTTTATATTCGAACCAACCCGTAAGAGTTTGGAAACTTACTTGTTGCCAATCTTCAAAAATAAGATCAAAATTCTGCCATCGGAACTCAATGCGGGCGATGCAGCCATCGTGGGCGCGAGTGCCTTGGTTTGGAAAGAAACTGATAAGTAATTGGAATACTGCAATTTAAGTTACAGTATTGTTTTCAGGATACAGGGGAGGTTGCCTACGGGCGTACCTCCCTTTTTTGTGGTGGCGATTTTGTATTATGGGGCAGATAGCGTAGCACACAAAGAATCTGGCCGAATTTGCAAGCTTAAATTTCGCTACATAACACGCTAAATCGCCTTATTTGTTTGCCAACCCTCGAAAAAACAAAAAAATAAAGATAAGGAGCGGGAGCAAAACTTTTCAAATAAGCCCCGCTGCCGGCTATCCGCTTGTAGTCCTCGCTGGAGGGGACGAAATCAATAGGCTGCCTCGTATTTCAGTCCAAAACTTTCATTTACTGACACTTCTGTTCGCCAGCTGTGGGCTACCGCTACTATCCGGGCTAGACCGTGCGGCTTTTTTTCAATCCCACGCCGGAATTTCGCTCGTCCCGCCTAGCCAGTTGGCCTACGGCCATGGGGAGTCTTTCCGCCCACATTAGAGTCGCTCAAAACGACCCCTGGCGATAGACTTAGAGCAAAATACACAAGGTGGCTGAACGGAGTCAAAGCCTACACCTAACAATATACGAGACTCACGTGTGTAAATTTTTGCAATATTCATCAGGAAATTACACAAAACCCCAAGGTGCTAAGCGAAAACGTGCAAGCCTAAGTCCCCAATCGGCTATTGATTTACCAACACATTGCGCGTAAGTTGCACACCAAGAGAGCTACCACTTAATGAAAAGTTTTGCAGGCAGTGCAACCACTTCAATGTCCTTTGTAAGTATTTCGGTCGAATTGTCTGCTTTGGTAATATCTAACTGAATATGGTACACACCTGCTTTTTCGTACGTATGCGTGGGGGCTAACTCTGTACTGCTTTGGCCATCGCCAAAGTTCCAGCGTGTGGATTTTATGTTTGTTGAATTTACGGTTTGTGTTGAAAAATTTGTAGCAAGACTGCCACAAATTTGCATGGCACTGATGCTACT
>JBDKHP010000125.1:0-3929 GCA_039797645.1 Bacteroidota bacterium | reverse complement strand
CAGTGGGTTCGCAAACGAAACTTCGCTCTAGGGTGCTTACTAATTTCCCTTCGGTGTCGTAGTATTCTGCTTTCAGGTTCTGTAAACCACGGGTGAGGCCCGTGAGTTTGTATTGGTATGGCCATGCGCTCGCTTCACCTACTTTCTGTGAGTTCCGATAGAAAACGACTTTCCCGACTTGAGCATTGGTAGCGAACAGCACATCTGCGCCTTCGAGTACTTTGGCACTGACAGATGGGGCTAATATTGCAAAGCTGAAATTAGTTGCGTATCTGCCCATCTGGAAATTATCGAGGCTAATGGTTTGAGCATCGGCAGTGGTGATTTTGAATTCGAGTTTACTTACCTGCGCCAGATCTGTGGCGGTAACTGCAAGGTTTGCAGAGAGTAAATATGCCGATCCGTAGAGAGGAAATGTACCTAAGTCGATACTTGCTCCCAATTGTGTTGTGGCAGTGATTTGTAGGGTGGCATTTTTCGAAGCTTGGTAATCGAACGAGATTTTGGGAAAAGTCGCAAGATCGAGATTGTGTGTCGTACTCAGATCGAAATTTAGTTTGTAGCTGCTTGTTGCGCTTACGCCCGATGCCGCTGTAATAACTAAAGAACTGTTGGTGAGCGTTGTGCTTATTTGCTGCGAATAGAAACTCCCGTTGGTTTCGGCGAAACTCAAATTCGTGGGGAGTCCCTTTTCGAAATTCTCACTAAAGTTATCGGGTGCAGGTACGTCGTTTGCTGCAAAAACTTGCAACTCGAAAATTGACGGAGCCCAGACCATATTCCCCACAAGTGTATGAATACGGAGATAGCGTCCGGTTTGTGATGCGAGGTAGCTAAGGTCTATGTCGCCATCGGAATTTCTGATTTCTTTTATGGTTTCCCATACATTTCCGTCAAGGGAAACGTCAATGTTATAATCATTTGCGAATGCTGCTTCCCAAAAGATACGCACCGCACCAATGGAATAATTCTGTGTCAGATCTACATAAATCCAATAATCCTGGGTGTATTTGCCTGTGCTTATGAGTGCACCTTCTGCCTGTGAGGCTTGCCAACGGGTGTCGAATTTTCCATCGACAGCAAACTCATTTTTGTGTCCCCAGCTGGTGGCGTATCCGCTGGCGGTCGTGATTTTATTGAAAGCCAAATTCGTTTGCCCAAAAAGTAAGGCAACACAAAAGCAGCTCGCAAAGAAAAGTAGTGATTTTTTCATCTTGCAAGGGTTTTTAGAGGGTACAGTTCAGACCTTTGCCAAAATGCAAATGTCTGAACCATATTAAAATAAGATAGGGAAGGGAAAGTTAATGGATGCTATCCATTTTTTGAGCGTACTCTTTCATAAAAGAAACCATCGATTTATCGGTGTCATATACCGCGTACCAACCTTGTGGTTCGTGTGGCGGATCACCGATTAAATCGTCGCCTTTCGCCCAGTTACCACCCGCGTTTGACGGACGACCTTCGCCAGACCAGCCCCAGAAATTACTGCCAGCCAAGGGTTTACCCGCTTTGGCATTCTGGTACACTTCCTCAAGTATCCAACCAAAGAACTTCGCACGGTAGGTGTCGGGTGCATCAATTTCCATCTTGCCAAAGTCGCGTGCCAGACCAAACTCTTCTACCACAATAGGTTTGTGGAGTTTTGTAGCGACATCGATATGTTCGGTCATGTAGGCACGTGCATTCACAAGTGCCGAGTCGAAGGTTGAATCTGGTTTGTTTGGGTCGAACCAAGACCAGTTTTGCGGCCACATGTGCATGTTCAGGTAGTCGATACTAGCGAAAGCATTTGCCTGTTCGAACCAACGAATGTTCTGCTGATGCCCAACCTTGCCCTCGCTTCCGACAGTCACCATGTGGTTCTTATCCAACGATTTGATATAGTCTGCCGTTTCACCAATCCACTTAATGAACACCATTTGGCGAGTAGAATCGGCAGAACCACGAGGCTCGTTACCCAATTGCCAAGCCATAATTGCGGGTTCATCTTTGTAGGCAACACCCGTAATCGAATTTACCCTATTTACCATCACGGCAATATGCCTACGGAACGAGGCCACTGCGGTCGGATTTTCATAAAACGAATCTGTAAATTCCATGTACTGACTCCAAGATCCCGGGACGCCATTGTCGGGGTAGGGAATTTCACCTGCACCGTTCCAGTTTAAGTATTTGGCCATTCCGCCTGTCCACGCCCAGTAATTATTGAGCACAAATACAGCTTGCATATTCCGTTTACGAAGTTCGCCAATAAGGAAATCTATCCCTCTAAACATCGTTTCGTTGTACTCACCTTGTTTGGGTTGTAACGACGGTTTCACACCGAGTTTAATCTCATCGCCGCCCTCGCTACACACTTGAATTCGGAAATTCTTCACCCCGACACTCGCCAGATAATCTAACTCACGCACCAGACGTTGTTGGCCACTGTCGCCATCGGCAGCAATATTTCCGGCATACCAAAAGTTTGCCCCCACGAAACGGTAAGGTTTGCCATTAAGGCTGAACATTCCATTCTCAACTTTCACAAAAGCAGTTGTATCTGTCTGATTACCTGAGTTTTTGCAGGCCCAAAGCGACACAATAGCCAAAAGTAGTAAAATACGATATTTCATAAATTTAGGGTTAAGTAAAAAAGCACATAAGAATTATTCTACTAAAAATTTCAGGTAACGATACGGTTCATTATTTCCAAACAAGCACGTCCGTTGTGGTAAGGGCACTTCCAGAAGCCCACTTTACAATCGTCGGGATAAGTGTTACCCCGAGCATCAACACGCCAAAACCACTCACCATTTGTAGTATCTAACAAGTGCGATTTGGTATAGTCCCAGATATTTGCAGAAATTGTCAAGAATTTTTCGTCAGACGTAAGTTGGTACGCATTGTAAAAGCCCACAATACCTTCAGCCTGAGGCCACCAATGTCTATCTTCATCTAAATGACCCGTATCCTCATTCAGCTCGTTCAAGATCGAAAAGTCCGCTGCAAGTCCTTCAACAGCAGTCACTTTGGCCATCCGAATTGCCATTGCCTCCGTACGTTTCAATAAGAGCTTATCACCCAGCACTTCAGCCGCTTCGTGCAGCAACCACGAACCTTCGATATTGTGGCCATACGACACTTTATGCGACTGCATATTCCAGTCATTGTCGAAAAACAACCCAAAATTTGCCGTTTCGTTCACAATAATCTTGTCCAGAAAAATCACAATTAAGTTCTTCAGTTGTGCAGCCAAGTTATCGTCTTTCCAAACGCGGAACAAGTTTGTATAAGCCTCCAGAATATGCAAATGCGTATTCATAGTCAGGGGAGCATTCTCGTCCTTTTCGCTCAAACGCACATCTACTAGCAACGACCAATCTCTAGCTCTAGCCTCTATATATCCATTCTGTTCTGTCACAAAGCTATATTTCTCAATCACTTCGAACAATTCAATCGCAACACCCAAAGCGTCCTTATTCCCGCAAGCTCTATGATATTCCACCAGACCATACATCGTAAAAGCCAGTGCATAAAACTGTTTCCGGGTATTCAGAGGGCGTCCCAAGGCATCCACTTCCCAATAAACCCCACCAAAATCAGGATCCAAAAACCTTGAAACAATGTATTTATAGGCCCGTGAAGCCGTCGTCAAATAATCAGGATTTTGGGTAGTTAAATAAGCCGACGAAAAAGCCCATAAAATCCGCGCATTCAGGATCGCACCCTTAGGGGCATTTTCCAGAGGAATATTATTCACATCAATCTCACCCAAAAATCCGCCATTCTTCTCATCGAGCGTTTCACGCATCCAAAACGACAGAATCCGCTCTAATTCCGCCGTCATTTCTTGTTTCAATACAATTTTATCCATCACAAAAGAATAAAACCCAAGGTGCAAGATTAGAGCACCTTAGGTTGGTAAGGAAAATTATAATTGCGCATTT
>JBDKHP010000124.1:0-8205 GCA_039797645.1 Bacteroidota bacterium | reverse complement strand
TTGCGCAGCTTTATACCGATCCCCATTAGCTTGTGCAATATGATTTCCAGTTTCAATAATAGTCGCAAGTGGTAAGATCATCCGTGTGCCCTGTTGTATTTCTGTTTCAATTTTTGAATTTACATGGTCAAAATCCCAACGATTAGCGTCTGAGCCACAAGTATCCATATTCGGGACTTTTAGCCAGACGCACAAAATTGAAGTATCTATCATTAAAACCTTATTCATGTCGTGTGTCGTTTAAAGATTTTTCAAACAAACCTCGAGTTAAAATACCCCCAATAGACCCTTGAGACATGAGCGAAATTAAATTATCAAGCTGATCTAATTGTTTAATTCCCCCTATCCCTGTTGATAAATCTCTATGTACGTAGGCAATAAAAGGCAACATTTCGAGATCGAAAGCATCTAGCAAAGCAGGATTGTGGGTGGTGCACAGAATGTCAATATTCCTTTTCGCGCCCAAATCTTTTAAGGTTTTCACCAAGTGCTTGGCTTTACTCGGGTGTAAGCCATTGTCGATATCTTCAATAATCAGCAAACTATGTTCTGGTGCCGTAAGAATTGCCAGTACAATTGCAATCAGGCGTAGCGTTCCGTCCGACATTCCACGCGCATCAATATCTATCTGTTGATTTTCAGCCCATTGCTCCCGACAAAACAGCATTGCATCTGTTTGAAAGACCCCTACTTTTTCTGCCCAAATTTTACGCAACTCTTGGGTAGGAAGCGCACCCGCATATTGGGTGATGTCATTTTCCAAAGCTTCCTTTTCCGGATCTGCCATTCCCGCCAAAACTCCCGCTATATTCGAGGCATCGCTGAGTAACACCGACGACAGCTTTGAATACGTTCGCATATTAGCGGGTATGGGGTCTAAAATTACGATGCTGCGTAAATGAGTTAACACAGCTTGGCAACCCTCTTTTATTTCAGACAGAAGCACCAAAGAGTCCGTCTGACTTAGTACGGACACATTCGGATTCAGATCTATTCGGCGTGGTTCTGGTTTGTCCGAAAAGAAATAGGTAGCCATAGATGGCGAATCGTCTTTTTGGTAAAAAAAGAGACTTTCTACGGTTGGTGCAAGCTCCTTATTCTTTGCGCGAATTACTTTCTCTAATTTTTCCGAACGTAATTCAACTGTATGAGCGGGGCTGTAAGTCAATTCTATCGTATATCGGAATTCATCGTCGTTATTTACGACCGTAAGTTCAAGCAAACACGAATCCATATTCTTGCGAACCATCCAATCGCTGCCGCCACGTAATGCTGCGATTTCGTTGTCGCCATTGGCCGCAAATTGGATTTGTTTTCCCAAAGCCAAACGATGTAGAAACTGAAACGCATCCATCAAGTTCGATTTTCCACTAGCATTGGCTCCGATTACAATCGTAATTGGGTCGATATAGAGAGTGGCTTCGCCAAAGCTTTTCCAGTTTTGTAGATAAAGTTTTGTAATCATGGCTTGTGTATTGCGTTATATTATAGTCAGTTAGTGTAAATACAGCTTCAGAATTTAGTTTCGTTGGGGCTTTGAGAGCCCAAAAAAGAAGCCTGCAATTCTAAAAGTGTTAAACAGCTAAAAATAAATAATATATAAAAAACCACCTAATTTCATTGTAAATAGTAAAAAACAATATTGACCTCGTGATTACTTCCAATTGAAGTGAATTCAAGCCAACTTTCACATTTCACCAGCGATTCCCAGAACAAAAAAAACAGAGTAAAAAAAATAAAAATAATAAGGAGCGGGGACCCAACAATATTTAAATCGTCGCTGCCGGCTATCCGCTTGTAGTCCTCGCGTTCGGGTGCGTTGTCAACTGGAAGCCGTTGTATTTCAAATGAATAGCCTCAGTTTGCGGCCACCGCATCACACCGCTGTGGGCTACCGCTACTATCCGGGCTAGTTGGGACTGCTGTTTCATCTGCAACGCCGGAATCAGGCTGGGCAAACCCACCAGTTGGCCTGCGGCCATGATGCCACAACGGCCGACAAGCCTACGGCTTGCCTTGAAGCCCAAACTTCGGCCACAGGTTCTACCGTTTGTAACCGCAATGCTGCCCGAAACCACAATCTCAGTAAGTTAAGGTATTCGCGAACAGTAAACCGGAATTTGAACCGAGGGATTGATCGCCTCCCCCTCGGCATGGATGCAGCTTGCTACATGGCCGTAGGCCAACTGCTTGGTTTCCAGTTGTGATTCCGGCGTGGGTTTGGAAAGTGGCGCACGGTCTAGCCCGGATAGTAGCGGTAGCCCACAGCAAGTTGACGCAACGGCCTTTTGTACAGTGGTTTGACTGAAATACACAAGCCGCCAAGTGATTCTGTTCCCGTTTGCGAGGACTACAAGCGGATAGCCGGCAGCGGGGCTTATTTGAAAAGTTTTGCTCCCGCTCCAAATCATTATTTTTTGCTGGCTAGGAAATGTACGGTGCGGATGAACGCAAAATTGTGTGCTATCTATTGTCTGAGTATGCGTCAATTTGTGCAAAATGTACATTCCCAAAACCTAGCTTTACACACGCAAAAGTATTTCGATGGCTTCCAGCAAACCTTCGTCTGATGCTTTCGTGGCCACAATAAATTGCGAAATTCCAGCGTCTGTGAGTGCTTTTGCCGTTACATTTCCGATGCAAACAGCTCGTTTTTGGAGCAAAGGCCACAACTCACCCGACAATTCCTTGAGCCTATACACCGCCGAAGGACTCGTAAAAACCACGCAGCTAAGATTGTCGGTAAGTGCCAGAGCAACCTCTTGTGCCGATACATGGCTTGGGACGGTTTCATACACATCCAAGCGTTGGACACTTGCTTTGCTTGCAATATTTTCCATTAAGGTAGCGGGCGCCAAACTTCCCTGAACGAGCAATATCCGTTCATTGCCAGTAAGTTGCGGTTCAAAAGCCTGCCACATTTCGGCAGAAGTATTGCCCCGACTCACAAAATTGGCCACTTGCCCAAACTTGGCCAGAGCCGAAGCCGTTTTTGCACCAATTGCTGCAATTTTTGCTTGCGGATGGGCGGTGCCAGATTCCAAAAGTTTTTCGTAGAAGAAACGCACGCCATTCTTACTGGTAAAAACCAACCATTCAAAATCGTTGCACGCCTGCAAAACTGCCCAATCCGAGGGGTTTAATTGCAGGGCGGCGGTTTCTATCATGGGCAAAAGCCGTACGTTTGCCCCCATTTCAGTGAGCGATGCGTATAGTGACGCGGCACTTTCGGCAGGTTGTGTCAGCACAATTACCGAATTAGCTAATTTGTAGGACATCGAAAATCCAGTTTTTTGAGACTCTTTCACAAAAACAAAAAAAGCGGATACTCAACGAATATCCGCTTATTCAAACTGTTGGAGTTTTTTATTGCGTACGCAATTCCTCCAAAATATCTTTACCGCCCACACTGAACAGATAATCGGCCAAAGAAATACCTACCACTTGGGGGTGAATACCCTCTACTGATTTTCTGAAATAGCGTTTCCCATCTACCGAAGCGATAAAAGCCTCAAGCATAATCGTACCACCTTCGTCCACCTCAGAGAAGCAGCCTATGGGCACTTGGCAACCACCTTCTAATTTATTCAAAAAAGCGCGTTCGGCAGAAACCGCCAAGCGTGTTTGCGTATCGTTTATCGGGGCAATAATTTCAGTTACCCGCGCATCATTTTCTCTAATTTCAATTGCAATAGCACCCTGGCCTACAGCCGGAATAAAATCTCGTTCGTTGAGTACTTCGGTAATATAACGGTCGAGTCCCAAACGCTGCAAGCCAGCCGCCGCCATTACCATTACGTTGCAATAACCATCCTCCATCTTTTTGAGGCGTGTGTTTACGTTACCCCGAATATCCACGATATTCAGATTCGGGTAACGCTGCAAAAGTTGCGATTTACGTCGCAGACTCGAAGTGGCCACCACGTCAGTTGCATCTAAAGTAGCCAAAGTTTTACCATTGCTACTCACAATTGCATCCCGAAACTCGGCCCTTTTCATCACCGCCCCGAGCATCATGCCCTTGGGCAAATTCGTAGGCAAATCTTTGAGGCTATGCACAGCCATATCAATAGAACCTTCAAGCAAGGCCACTTCCAATTCCTTGGTAAACAAGCCCTTGTCGCCAATTTTAGCCAGCGGCACGTCCAGAATTTTATCGCCTTTGGTATGTATAATTTCGAGTTCGAACTGCAACTCCGGATGCACCAATTCCAATTGGCGTTTGGTTTCTTCGGCCTGCCAGAGCGCGAGCGCGCTACCTCGGGTGCCGATACGTATTACTGAATGGGTCATGCTTTTTTATTTAGAAGAAAGAGCTGATTGAGCATACCAAGATACGCTTCATTCTGGCCATTCTGTGTAAGTTCGCGCACATTACGAATCAGGTGATTCACATATTGTTGGGCAATCCGTTCCCCGAAACGTTCCAAATCGTCGTCCGAGGCCGCATTCTGATTAAATTTTCTAAAACTCTCGATTTCAGCTTTTTGTACCTCAGCAAAATTATCGTGCAACAACTTGATGGTTGGTTGCAATTTTTGGGTATTGAGCCACGACAGAAAATCTACTACAAACTCATTGATGATCGCCCTGCCAGTTTCTAACTGGGAGTGGCGTCGTTCAAAAGTTTCAGCCACAACAGCTTGCAAGGCATCTACGTCATGTACTGACACATTTGCAATCTTGGCCACACGGTCGTCCACATTACGCGGCACCGACAAATCCACAAAAAACAAGGGCAAATCCGCACGTTGCGCCATAATATCGGCCACCATCGTTTCCGTAATCAAGGCCACTTGCGAACCCGTAGAAGTAATCACAATGTCCGATTCAGCAACAGCAGTTTGCAAAAGCGCCATGTCAATCGCCAGACCGTTGTAACGTTCGGCCAAATTCTGAGCCCGCTCAAAAGTTCGGTTTACAATCCGAAGATCCGTACAACCACGTTTTTTTAGGTTTTGTACCACCAATTCGCTCGTCTGGCCTGCACCTACGAGTAAAATTCGTTTCGATTTTAGGTCGCAGAAAGTCCTATTCGCCAATTCCACAGCCGCATAACTCACCGACGCCGCGCCCCGATTCATTTCCGTAGTTGTACGTACTTTTTTACTCGTCTCGAAAGCTTTATGAAACAAACGGCTCAACACCTTGCTCAAAGTTTTTTGCTCGTCGGCAATACGGTAAGCCTCCTTCACCTGGCCCACAATCTGATACTCGCCCAAAGCCAAAGAATCGTAGCCACACACTACGTTAAACACATGAAGCACAGCCTCTTTGCCCGTATGTATATAGAAAAATTTCTGAATATCTTGAGTCAGATTTTTATATGATTTTAGCTTCTCTATCAGCACCGTTGCTGCGCTACCATTTAGCATCGCAGCGCCGTCGAAATAAATCTCGGTGCGGTTGCAAGTAGAAAGAATTACCACGCCCGAAAATCCCGAACTAAGCAAAATACTGGTAAACTCTTGAATTTGGTCTATTGAAAAAGCAAATTTTTCGCGAATGGCAATAGGCGCCGATTTGTGGTTGATACCAATTACTCCTAACATGTCTGTTGAACTTTGTTTTATATACCAAAAGTACGATTCAATTCTGAAGCAAAGTTGTAGTTTTAGCCAATTCTATGTAGAACGATTCCAAATTAGGTATTATTCTACCGAAATGCTCGATCGCAGCTCAAATAGTTGAAAAATCCGATAAAGAAAATGTCCCAAACCCTTTCTGGTTTTTTAGAGGCCAATGTTGAGGAACAGGGTGGGGGTGAAGGGAACCGATTCTGCATGGATATTTATCGTATTGTTCAGGTCGGAAGGGATGCGGGTGTAATTGGCGTATTTAATGTTCTCGTGGTTGAAAACATTCAACACCGATACGCCGGCTTCTATCTTGAACCTACGGCTTGTGTATTTATAGCTTATTCCAGCATCGAGTCGGCTGTAATAGAGGGAGTCTTCTTGGGAATCAGCGGGTTTTAGAAAGGGGAAACCCGAACCATAGACATAGTTGGCCGAGAGGTAAAACGAACCCATTTTGACAATTGCGGCGATTTTGAATTCGTGACGCTGATCGAAGGGGGCGTTCTGATAGGCAGTACTTGGGAAGTAACTAAAGTTTTCTTCGGATTTGCATAGCGAGTAGGATACCCAAGCAGTGTGGCCGCGATAGTCTTGTTTTACGAGAAAATCTACGCCATAATTGCGGCCTTTACCAATATATTCTAGCCTTGTTTCGGGGGTACTGAGTACGCGGACAAGGCCGTTGGTGAATTTGTAGTAGCCTTCTATTTGTGCTAAAAACCCGCCACGGCTGTAGTTTAGGTTGGCTACAAAATGTTGTGCGTTGAGTACAGGGATTCGGCGTTTGTTGCTAACGATCCACTGGTATTCGTAATTGCCATGATCGTCGAGTACGGAGGCTTGCATGAGGTACTGCTGGTAAACACCCCAAGCAAGATTGCTTTGGAGGGTTTCTGTCCATTTGTGATTCAGCGACACGCGGGGTTGCCAATATAGGCTGCCGAGGGTTTTGGGGTAGAATATACGTACCCCAGCGGTGAGTTCAGTTTTTGTGCTTAGTGAGTAAATGTCTTGGGCATAAATGCCAATGCGCGAGATGTTTTGACTGTCGGCGATATTTGGGCGCGTGGCAGATTGTTGTCCAAGGGTTGAAAAGCTCGACATGAAACCAAGACCAAATTCGTAACGATGCCGTTCGTTGGCAACGTACTGATTCTCGAACCAGATTTTCGATTCGCCCGTCTCGTTTTGGGTGTCTTCGGCTTTGCTGAACGTGATGTTATCGTTCATTCCGTGGGGAGTTTTTTGCTCGGTAAGGGTCTGGCTGTTGTTGATGCTTCTGGCCAAATCGGAGTAGCTTAGGGTAAACCGCGAACTGAAAAATTCAGTCCATTGTTTGCTAGATACCAGTGAAATGCCGCGTTGTCGGTTTGTTTCGGCATAGGTATTGGCAAGCTTTGTTTTTGCATTGTTTTCGTTTACGGAGTAATCGAAAGCATCATTTGCCCACAGTAGGCTTACCACTGTTTGGTCGTTGTGTGTATTGCGGGTCGAAAATTTTAGGTTCAAATCCCGAAACGTGTAATCCGGATCGACATAAATGTTGTTGGCTGTTGTGGTGCGGTTGTTTTTGCTGATATTGCTGGAAAGTAGTATTTTGTCGTAGATGTTGTAGAATGTCTGGCGGTATGCTGCCATTACCACAGCGGTTTTTCCTACGGGTGTACTTGCTAAAGCATTTACAGTCATGTTATTTACAGAAAGTTCGAGCTGTGGTTTTTTCCAGTCGCCCTCCTCGCCCACAATGTGAACAAATGCACCGACTTTGTCGCCAAAACGGGCATTGTATCCGCCTTTGAGTACCTGCACTTCTTTGGCCAAGTAGGGGTTTACGGCACTGATATTTTCGTTGAAATTTTTGAGTCCCCAAAGGGTATAACCGTCGAATAATACCTCACTTTGCCCAGCAGCACTGCCCCAAACCACCATACTTTCGGAGTTTTCGCCAGCGGCCATAATGCCAGGTTGTAGCCGAAGTAAATTCAGTACAGCGTCATCGCCAAATCCAGGCAGGCGTTTGGCTACGTACTGATTCAGTCGTAACAAACCAGCCGCCGTTCCGGTTTGCATACTTCGCTCTACGATAGCAGCTTTTACCACCACTTCGTCAATGTAATAATCGGAGGCATAGAGTTGAAATACGTAGGAAGTACCTTGTCTGATTACGGTATCTTTCTGGTAATAACCAAGGTACGCAATTCTGAGCCGAAACAACGAATCTTGTGTACTCCGAAAAATAAAGTTGCCGTCTTGGTCAGACGTTGTACCCCGTCCGTTTACTTGCACATTGGCAAATGGAAGCCCCGAGGCAGTTTCCGCATCCAGAATTTTGCCCTTAATTACGAATTCTTTGGGCGCAACAACCAAGGGTAGGGCTTGTTTGTAAATTACGAAAACCTCGCCCGACATCATATACGCTAAAGGTCTATTGGCGAGCAAAAAATTTAAAGCTTTTTGGGGTGTATCGAAATGCCCATTACAGCTCACTATTTCTTTGGCAAGCAGTTGGTCGTCAAACGAAAACTGAAGCCCGTATTGATCGCGCAACGTAACAAGTACCTTGTTGAGAGGCAGCTCTTTGGCATTGATAGAAAGCCCTTGGCCCGCGACACGAAGTCCGACCAAG
>JBDKHP010000123.1:0-5185 GCA_039797645.1 Bacteroidota bacterium | reverse complement strand
AAATAGTCCAGTTGACTATAAGGGTGGTGAAAAAAAAAGACAGTTTTCATGCGCTATTATGTTAGGGTTTTTGATTGTTATGCACAGGCTATTGGCGAACCCATCCATTTTTCAATATTAGGTTTAAAATTCGAGAAAAAAAAATTTCAGTGCTTCTATTTTAAATAAAAAAACACCCTTAAATGAATCAAACACCCCCATCCGTTTACAAATAACACCCTATAAAAAATAAAAAACACACACAAAGTTGTTGAACATCAGGTATCTATTGGTTTCCTTAAATAAAGATACTTGTCAAATGATACCACCGAAAAAAAAGTATAAATCAATCCCTAAGTCAGATTATTTTAGTCACATCAACTACGGCAGCTCAAACGCGACCGAAACAAAACGAGAAAGAAAATAAATAATTAGAAAATAAATAATTAGAAGCGGACGCTAAACTTTTCAAATAGAGGGCGGCTGCCGGCTATCCGCTTGTAGTCCTCGCTGGAGGGTACGAAATCAAAAGGCCGCAACGTATTTCAATCCAACACTTTCATTAACGGGCACTTCCGTTCGCCAGCTGTGGGCTACCGCTACTATCCGGGCTAGACCGTGCCCCACTTTCCAAACCCACGCCGTAGGTACGCAGGGCAAACCCTTTCGGTTGGCCTACGGCCATGTGGCGTTATCGTACGCCAAGCCTACGGCTTGGCGTTGGCGGCGATTACGTGTCAGGCAGTTCCCTTCTCGGTAACGCCCCATGGCCGTAGGCCAACCCAAAGTGTCGGTATGGCGTACTTACGGCGTGGGTTTGGAAAGTGGGGCACGGTCTAGCCCGGATAGTAGCGGTAGCCCACAGCGGTGTGATGCGGCGGCAGCAAGCTGGCGAGTTTCGACTGAAATACAAAGGTGGCCAGTTGATTTCGTTCCCGAACGCGAGGACTACAAGCGGATAGCCGGCAGCCGCCCTCTATTTGAAAAGTTTCGCTCCCGCTCCTAATTTTTATTTTTATTTTCTTTTTTCTCTGGCTTCTACTGCGTATTGAGAATGCTTGTATGGACAAACGAAGTGGGCCCGTAAGGCGATGGTGTTGCTGGTGTGAAATGGGACTAACAAAAAACAGCCAAGCTATGTGGCTTGGCTGTTTTGGTAATTGTTTGCGACGGATGCGCTAATCTTTTACTTTCTTCAATATCAATTCGGTAAAGAAAAAGTCGGGATTCGGGATGTCTATTTTGAGTTCGTCGGGCTTGCCGTCCATGTCCAATACGAAGTTTACTTTGCCTCTGGGTAGGAGTGGGGTGTGGCGCAAATTGATTTCGAAAGTGTTGTATTCCCAGTGTGTTAGGTCGCCAATTAGGTTTGGTGCTGGTACAAAATCGGCCACCAAATGGCCGTTTTCGAGGAATACTTTCACCTCGCCGTACAAGTCGCCAGAATAAGTGCCTACAAATGCTTCTAGTGGGTGTGTGGCTACGGCTTTGGGGTTTAAGGCGAGTTTGGCGGCTTGGTAATTGGCCGCTTCTTTTTGTTCGGACTCGCTTTTGTATTGCAGATAATTGGCTGAATAATCGGAGGTTTCCAAGCCAAAATAATCGTCGAGAATGCTGTTGGCCAAGGCCGAGGGCAACCAATTGATGCTGTTGGTAAGGATTACGAAGCCGAAATTTTCGCCCGGTACGAGGGTTACTTTAGAGATCATACCGTCTGAGCCGCCGCCGTGGTTTATTATTTTTGTTCCACGCAAATCGTAAATGTCCCACCCAAATCCGTAGCCATGGAAGCTCGATTTCGAGGCCATGGAGCGGCGTACTTCTTGCGGATTGTGTATCTGTCGGGCGGTTTCTAACTGATCTTTTGCAATATAGGTTTTGCCGTCGGCAGTACCACCGTTGAGTTGCATAATCATCCATTTGGACATATCTGCCACAGACGAGTTGATGGCTGCCGCTGCCGGGCAATTGTCCCAGCTCAGATAGGGGATAGGCAATGCGCTACCGTCTGCTTGCACGGCGTGCGGAATGGCCACGTCTTTATTGGCCGCGAGTTCTTTCACCGAAGTGTTGGTATTGCGCATTCCGAGCGGTTTCAAGAAGTTTTCTTTCACATATTCCGCCCATTTTTTTCCGGTTACAACTTCTATCACTTCGCCTGCTGCCGAAAACATCAGGTTTGAATAGCCGTAACCTGCCCGGAAGTCGAAATCTGGTTTTAGGTGTTTGGTGCGTTCTAGTACTTCACGGGTGGTGTACTTGGTTTCGTACCAAAGCAAATCTCCGCTGAAAGTACCGAGACCCGAGTTGTGACACACGGCATCGGCAATCGTAATTTTGTTGCTCACCCAAGGGTCGTAAAGCTCGAACCAAGGGAGGTATTTGCGAATCGGGTCGGTCCAGGATATTTTGCCTTCGCTTACCAGTTTCGACAAAGCCGCCACGGTAAAAGCTTTGGAGTTCGATGCAATGGCAAACAACGAGTTTTCGTCAACTTTTTCTGGTTTGCCATATTCGCGTACCCCATATCCTTTGGCAAACACGACTTTGCCATCTTTCACAATCGCAACAGCCATACCCGGAATATTCCAGTCTTTTCTGTTTTGCTCTATCTGTTTGTCGAGTTTCGCCAAATCGAGCTTTCCAACCGTTTGGGCAGGGGCAAAAAAAGCGATTGTGAGCACAATCAGAAACAAAACAACCCGTACTGCTTTGAAAAACAGATTGGTGTCTCGTGCTCCCAATTTAAAACTTATTTCGCTTGCGGTTTTTCTCAAAATGTAAACTCCGTATAACAAGGCTAAGGGCCTTTCTTTTTCTGACTGTTGTAATTGAATCTGATTCATGGGCTATTCGATGTGTAAAACCAAGCCT
Organism: Bacteroidota bacterium; assembly: GCA_039797645.1. Lineage (GTDB taxonomy): Bacteria > Bacteroidota > Bacteroidia > Bacteroidales > JBDKHP01 > JBDKHP01. Next base: position 2,332 of record JBDKHP010000123.1, on the reverse strand, counting down.
TTGAGGTATTCACTTTCTGGGTGAAAAATGTTTACGGGGTGGTCCGAAGGCTGGTCGAGTTGATGGATAATTCTTACATTTCTTTTGGCATTTGCAGCAGCGGCAAACACCGATTTGCGAAAATCGAGCTTGCTGACGACTTGCGAACAAGAGAAGGTGAATAAAATGCCCCCTGGTTCAATTTTTTCTATTGCCCGTTGGTTCAGGCGTTTGTAGGCTTGTAGCGCTTTGTCGAGCACATTCATGTGTTTGGCGAAAGCCGGCGGATCCAAAATGATGAGGTCGTACTTTTGCTCCATCGTTTTCATATAGTCGAAAGCATCTACGGCGTAACTCGTATGCGGCGCATCGTTTCCGAAGTTGATTTCCACGTTTTCGTCTGTCAGTTTTATCGCTTTTTCCGACACATCAACCGTATCCACATGGCTTGCACCGCCCCGAAGCGCGTAAACCGAGAAGCCGCCCGTATAGCCGAACATATTCAGCACCCTACGGTTTTTGCTGTATTTCTCTACCAAAAAGCGGTTGTCGCGCTGATCCACAAAAAAGCCCGTTTTTTGGCCAGTTTCCCAATTCACACGGAATTTTAGTCCGTTTTCAAGCACCACAGCCGGCGAACCTTCGCCCCAAACATACCCATTATGTGGGTCTATATCGGCCTTAAACGGCAGCGTACCTTCACTTTTATCGAACACCGAAACCAGCGAATCGCCCATAACCTTGCGCATGGCTGCAATAATTTCGGCCTGAGCCAAAAACATACCCACCGAATGCGCCTGCATTACCGCACAACCCGCGTAATAATCCACAATAAGCCCCGGCAATTGGTCGCCTTCGCCATGAATCAAGCGGAACACGTTGTTTTGTTCGTTGCCCAACAACTGGAGGTTTTTGCGAAATTCCACCGCACTACGCACACGTTTTTCCCAGAAACTGGCGTCGATAGCCTCTTGCTCAAACGACAACAAACGCACAGCAATCGAGCCAATTTGGTAATGCCCAACCGCCAAAAAATTACCTATGCTGCTGAATACGTTCACCACGTCGCCTTCCTGAAGGGAGGAGTCTTTTTTCTGAATAGCCCCGCTAAAAATCCACGGATGCCTCCGCATTACCGATTGTTCTTTTTGTGCCTTAAGCACGATCGCCGAATATGTTTTCATCTTTGTTGTTTATCCTTGTTGGCGGCTACAGAAGGCTGTGCCGTGTCGTAGTTTTGTTTTATACGTAATAAATCAATTAAATAGCCTACAAAGATACTAATTTCGATGCAGCTCTCGAAAAATGATTCGCGCCACAATTCATTCTCATAGCGCATTCGGCAAGTTGTGCGATGCGAGAAGATGTTTTAGCTTTGTGAGTCGCTGTATTCCGAAAAACACAGCATAATAACGTCAAAAAAACAAACAAGCACAAATGGAAGATCAAGATAAAAAACTGCGGGTCGAAATCCGCCCCAATGGCTCGCTCAAACTCTTTGGCGAATTCACCTTAGTATTGGCCGACGGCTCAACCCAAACCCGCGATTACGCCTCATTCTGTCGGTGTGGTCTATCAAAAGCGATGCCTTTTTGCGACGGCTACCACAAAGAAGTAGGCTGGGTAGAACCCCAACCCGAAGTTCCGAGCACCCTAAAGAACAAAAACAAAGGAATCATTCCCCAAACCGACCAAAAAAATCCGGAATTGTAAACCCAACAGACCGAAAAAATAAAAAAAATAAGGATTTGGAGCGGGAGCTCAACTTTTCAAACATAGGGCGGCTGCCGGCTATCCGCTTGTAGTCCTCGCGTTCGGGAACGAAACCAACTGGAAGCCTTTGTATTTCAGTCGAAAAGCGTCAGCTTGCTGCCGCTACTTCACGCCGCTGTGGGCTACCGCTACTATCCGGGCTAGACCGTGCCCCACTTTCCAAACCCACGCCGTAGGCACGCTGGGCCAACACTTTCCGTTGGCCTACGGCCATGTGGCGTTACCGTACACCAAGCCTACGGCTTGCCTAAATTGACTCCCCACAATGCAATAACTGAGTACTTACCATGAAACACATTTAGCCTCACTCCAAACTCAAGTTAGAATCCTATATTTGCGAAATCAGAAGTATAGTAGCCATGACAGAACAAGAATTAGAAGCATATTTATTCCAAAAATTTCCAATTGAAAACGAATTGTGCGAATGGAAAGAATTTTCGAACCTGAAACACTTTGTGCGAGGTAAAGAAGGAGAAGATGTAATTTCATACATCTCTGCTATGTCTAACATGGAAGGCGGCTCATTAATTATTGGTATTGAGGATAAGAGTTTTAAAATAATAGGAATTCAAGATTTTGC
>JBDKHP010000122.1:0-2818 GCA_039797645.1 Bacteroidota bacterium | reverse complement strand
GTAAAATTTCCTGTAGTAGATACAGTACAATAATTATGAAAACTATCGCCACCACTATTTGTTAAAGTAATATCTCCCCCTACAATTAGCTTTCCGTAATTCTTAAAGCTTGCTTGGTTTGTAAAAGTAGTTGTAACAGTGATTGTACCATAATTGTACACATTGGTAGAAGTACCAGTAGTAAGTGATCCATTAAATGTTACTGCCCCCTCGTTGGTAATAGAGGATCCATAAGTACCTCCCGACGACAAGCCAAAATTCTGCGCAAACACAGCAGTTGCACCTGTATGTACATTATAACTTACAATTGAGTTTGCAGCAGGTGTAACTGTACCATTAAAAGTACAAGCTCCATAGACCTCGAACTTAAGCCCAACACCTGCCGTAAAAGCAGGCAATGTAGCTGTTGCACCCACATTTATTATAATCGTACCGGCATTGGTCGCCATTGAGGTTGGTTTAAAATTCACCCCAGAAGCAACACAAATTACTGAGCCAGAAGCAGAGGTAACTGCGCCTGTATAATCTCCTGTTCCCGTGATACAAAACACAGTTCCCGACGTGGCGTTAATAGCCGAACTAGACGGTGCTGTAACTGTATTTGTACAACCTGTACATTGCGCAAAAGATTGTTGCAGCACAATTGAAAACAAGAAAGACAGAACGATGTATAATTTTTTCATAATGCGAAATATATGTCTGAGACAAATAATTTTTTCTTTCACAGTCTTCACGATTGTGAAAGTATTCTATGGTTAAAATGACCTAAACCAGTATAGATTCAGAACAAATCATGCCCCAATACCCAGGGCTCGGTATAATATAACAATAAACCCCAGCACAATAAAGCGATGGGGGAATAGTTGACTGATAAATTTTGAGATCTTGTGTTCGCAAACAAAGAAATTTGTTTGTGAAGATTATTGAAAAGTGCTACTGATACAAAGCCAACTTTAAATTGAATACCAAGTACCCAAAATACCAAGAAATTCTCCTTTAGAGAACACTCGATTTCCAATAATTGGCAATTTGCAATTTGGTTCATGATTCAGATAAATATAAGTAGGCTTAGTCAATAAACATTAAGCGCAAAGGTATCTCATATATTTAAGAGTTTCAAGTCTCTTTTTAAAAAAATGCGGATTTAACTATAAAACAATCTTGAACAGGGTGCTACAAAGGAACTACATTCGAGAGATTTTTTGTAATATTGCAAATACGTAATGCTTGAACACAAAAATGCACGAAATGAAAGATAGCGCTCAAAAAAAAATCCTGCTTGTTGACGACGATGAATTGGCATTACAAATAATGCAGATACACCTTGTAAACGGTAGAATTAATGCAGAGATTCGTACGGCAAGCCACGGTAAAGAAGCCTTGGAGACTGCGGTACTATTTGAACCAGATGTAATAATTTCTGACTGGGAAATGCCTGTGATGACAGGCGTAGAATTATGCCGGGCACTCAAAGAAAATGTATTGACCAAAGACATCCCCGTGATTATTGCCACAGGTATAATGACAACCGACAACAACCTAGACCAAGCTTTTGAGGCTGGTGCGGTTGACTACGTACGAAAGCCTGTGAACGACATAGAACTCTTGGCGCGGGTGCGATCTGTACTTGCTACGGTAGAATACCAAGAACAGATTAAACTCCAAAACGAGATGCTACAAGAGCATCGCGAGGAACTAGAGGCAATCAATAATGAATTAAGATTTAGCAATTACCGACTTTCTATTTCGGAAAGCAGATACAAACATTTGTCTGAGGCCAGCTTAGAGGGGATTGTGAGTTGCAATGAAACTGGCGAGATTCTGAACTACAACCCCCAAATTCTGCTATTTTTCGGCACTCCACATGATAATATTCTCAAAAATAACATAAACACCGTTTTTAAGGAAATTCCATTTTCGCTAGAAAATCCAGAATCGAAGGAGTTTCAGCTGGAAAAATCTGAAAATATTCGCTATTTCAACATGATTGTCCGGAAAATAGAGAATGAATCGGAATACAATTTCATCGTTGTGGTGCAAGATGTTACAGCGTTGAAGCATCTGGAAATTTTACAAACCGAAAAACTTGAAGATAAGATACGTGCTGAAAAAGAAATCAACAGGCTTCAGAAAGAAAAATACGAAGCTGACATTGCCCATAAAAACCGACAGCTTACTTCTACCACTTTACAAGTGAATAATAAGAATTGTATTTTGGAGGAAATACAGTCGGTAATGAACGAAATTAAAGACAAGGCACCAGCAAACCCAACTGCACATTACCGCAAAATTCTGTACATTATTAAAGACAACCTCAACCTCGACAAAGATTGGGACCAGTTCCGTTTGCATTTTGACGAAGTACACCCCGATTTTTTCGACGGGCTGAAACGAAACTTCCCCGCCTTATCTGAGGCAGATCTGAAACATTGCGCCTATATGCGCATTGGGTTTAGCACCAAAGAGATTGCACGCCTGCTGAATGTGACCCCCCGAAGTGTCCAAGTCTCGCGGTACCGCATGAAGAAAAAAATGAACCTCCCCGAGGAAGACGACTTGCGCGATGCCATTAAAGTATATTAATACCTATATTTTATAGTATATGACCCCACAAAAAAGCCCGAAGTAAATCGGGCTTTTTTTGTGGCTTTGGGGTAAGTGATAGGTATATTGCCAATTCGGAGAACAGTGTTGCTTGCGATAGTGTGCAAAAAAACACGGTGTCGTGAGGTGGATGGGAGATCAGACGCTGGCGTGCGATTGGAAAACTGCCGTACCAACTAGCCCAGATTGGTTCTCTTATTGCATAAGGTGGAGC
>JBDKHP010000121.1:0-3978 GCA_039797645.1 Bacteroidota bacterium | reverse complement strand
TGCGGGGATTTAAAACAAGCTACTCCCTTTTTCTGAATATAGATTGAGGGGTGATGGTAGGGGTATTTGTAGGGTTTCGCGTCAGGGCTTTTGCGCTGATCGCTTAAAAATAATACGAAGTGATGCGCCAGAAAGCTTTTATGCGATTAAGGTTGCTTCTCTAGGCTTATTTTTCTGTTTGAATGCCCGAGAGAAATGTGAATCAGAAAAACAATATATTAGTCATTATCAAACAATTAGAACTGTGGACGGAAGTAACAAGCAATTGAGTGTGTTGAAATTTGGAGGTACTTCGGTAAAAAATGCAACCAATATCTCGAAAGTGATCGACATTATACGCCCGAGAGCAAACTCGGAGCGGATGGTGGTGGTGGTTTCGGCACTAGGGGGCGTTACCGACTTACTTCAGGAAGCCGGAAATCTGGCAGCCAGTGGTGTTTCGAGTTATAAAGAAGTGTTTTACGAAATTCGTTACCGCCATTTGGATACGGTGATGGAACTTATTGGTGCTGATACACGCGTGGACGTTTTGGCAGGAGTGAACACGAGACTATACGAACTCGAAAACTTACTGACAGGTATTCAGATGGTAGGCGAACTTACGCCCCGGGGAACGGCTAAATTGCTTGGTTATGGTGAGTTACTCTCGTCGTTTATTATTTCGCAAGCACTCAAGGATAATGATATCGATAATGTCTGGATGGACAGCCGTAGCTTGATTCTTACCGACAATAAGTTCGTGCACGGAACTGTTGATTTTAAACAAACCGATGCGCGTATCGTTCAGATGGCTGCACAGGAAACTAAATTGTGGATGGTGCCAGGCTTTATTTCGTCGAACACAAAAGGTGAGCAAACGCTTCTCGGTCGTGGTGGCTCCGATTATACTGCTGCGATTATTTCGTCGGCACTCAAGGCCGATATTCTGGAGATTTGGACAGATGTAAGTGGAATGATGACCTCGGATCCACGGGTGGTGAAACGCGCTTTTACCATTCCGCGAATTTCGTACAACGAAGCCTTGGAGCTTTCGCATTTCGGATCCAAGGTAATATACCCAAGCACAATTATTCCAGCCCTCAAGAGCAAAATCCCGATAAAAGTCAAGAATACTTTTGCCCCCGAAGACGAGGGTACACTCATTACGCACAACATAGCGGAAGCCAACGGCGATAGTTATGTGCGTGGGGTTTCGTCTTACGACAACATAAGCCTTCTCACCATGGAAGGTAGTGGTATGGTGGGAGTTGTGGGCATCGATGCCCGTTTGTTCTCGGCCCTTGCACGCAAAGAAATTAGTGTAATGATGGTGACACAAGGTTCGTCGGAGCACAGTATTTCGTTGGTGCTTTCTCCATCAGATGCAGAAGAAGCAAAATTGGTACTCGAAAAAGAATTTGGCCTAGAAATCCAAATGAGCATGGTAGAGCCTATCCGCATAGAACACGACGTCTGCATCATAGCCGTAGTAGGCGAGCGTATGAAAGACACCCCGGGTATTTCGGCGCGATTGTTTGCCGCTCTGGCACGCAATGGGATCTCGGCAAGGGCAACAGCTCAGGGTGCTTCTGAGCTAAATATCAGCACAGTTATACCCAAGAAAGACAAGGTGAAAGCCTTAAATGCGGTACACGAAGAGTTTTTCCTTTCCAACAACAAAACCATCAATTTATTTGTGGTGGGTGTTGGTGTGGTGGGTAAAACCTTGCTGAATCAGATCGCGTCGCAGTTTCAGAATCTTATGGATCACAACGCCATAGAACTCCGCGTGGTGGGTATCGCCCGGAGCAACCGCTTTGTACTCGACGAGCACGGCATTGAGCTAGAACATTGGCCAGAGCGTTTGGAGGTAGCAAGTGCAGGTACGATAGATCAGTTTGTGCAACAACTCATCGACATGAATCTGCGAAACTCAGTGTTTGTAGATAACACAGCCAACGAGCTGATAACCAAACACTACAAGCGACTTTTGCAGGCAAGTATTTCCGTGGTAACGCCCAATAAAATTGCCAACGCAGCCCCTTACGAACAATACAAAGAGCTACATAAAGCGGCGTCTAAATACGGCGTACAGTTTCTCTACGAAACCAACGTGGGAGCTGGCTTGCCTATTATCAACACTTTGCAAGATATGATTCACAGTGGCGACAAGGTGGAACGTATCGAGGCTATACTCTCAGGCTCGTTAAACTTCATATTCAGCAGTTTGAGTCAGGGCAAAGACTACCTAACGGCAGTACGCGAGGCCAAAGCCCTAGGTTACACCGAGCCCGACCCACGCTTAGACCTTTCTGGCACCGATGTAGCCCGTAAGATACTGATACTTAGCAGGGAAGTTGGTGCGGAGCTAAACATAAGCGACATCGACATCGAAAGTTGTATTGGCGAAGAATGCGCCGCCGCCACCAACGACGCCGAATTCTGGGCAGCTGTAGAAAATTTCGATGCCCCCCGAATAAACGCACAAGTTGCAGAAGCCACCAAAGCAGGCAAACGACTGAAATACATAGCCCGCTTCGAGCATGGCAAGGCCTCCACACAAATCGCAGCTGTGGGTTCTGAACATCCGTTTTACAATATTTCTGGTAGCGACAACATCATCGCCTTCACCACGATGCGTTACCGTACCAATCCGCTTATCGTAATAGGCCCAGGAGCTGGAGCCGACGTTACCGCAGCAGGCGTTTTTGCCGATATTATCCGAATAATCAACCATTAAAAAACTGAAAATGAAGAGCGTAAATGTATATATCCCTGGTACAGTATCAAACGTTGGCAGCGGTTTCGACGTCATGGGCTTTGCCATGGGAGGCGTAGGCGAAAAAATGCGTGTCAGTCTGATAGATGGCAACGAAATCCGGCTTGTGGACGAATCTGGCTACAATTTACCCATGGTCGCCGCCAGTAATACGGGCGCAGTGGCACTCCAGTCGTTTCGCAAAGCCCTCAATATTACACAAGGTTTCGAGATTGTATTCGAGACTAAGATTAAACCCGGAAGTGGCTTAGGATCAAGCGCATCTAGCGCCGTAGGAGCTGTATTTGGCGCCAACGAACTCATGGGCAGCCCCTTCACCCGCAAAGAACTTATCGACTTTGCCATGGACGGCGAAGAGGTAGCCTCTGGCTCACGCCACGCCGACAACGTAGCACCCGCAATGCTGGGCAGTTTTGTACTCATTCGTTCCCTCAATCCGTTCGATGTCGTACAAATTCCCGCACCCGAGTCGCTGTTTTGCACCGTGGTTCACCCACAAATCGAAGTGAAAACTTCTGAAGCTAGAAGCTTGTTACCCAAGCAAATACCCCTAAAAGATGCCATTCAGCAGTGGGGTAATACCGCCGCACTTATCGCCGGCTTATACCAATCGGACTTCGGACTCATTGGCCGTTCCATGACCGACCTCGTGGCAGTACCCGTGCGTTGCCGCTTCATTCCGAATTACGAACTCGCGGTAGAACGTGCCATGGCTGCTGGAGCTATTGGTTTCAGTATCAGCGGTTCAGGCCCATCTATGTTCGCCTTTAGCGACTCTCTAGAAACTGCCCAAAAAGTAGCCGATGCTGTTGCCGAGGTTTTCACAGCACAGGGCATTGAGCGGCAAAGCTACGTAGGCCGTATCGACCCTACAGGCGTTAAGTTGCAATAAAACTGAATGCAAGATCCTAAAAAGGGGACTTTGCCTAGTGCGAAGTCCCCTTTTTCATTTTCTGCGAGCAAGCCCCCAAGCGAACGAAAAAGAATAAGGATTAGAAGTTGTAGCCTATCTTCCCAAATAAACTCAGCTGCTGGTTATCCGCTTTTTGTCTTCGCTAACTGGAACGAAAGCATCTGGCTGCCAAGTATTTCAATCCAACCACTGTTCAAAAGGCGATTCCGCGCATTGCTTTGGACTACCGCAACTATTCTATCTAAGAGTCCACTCTAAAAAGTATGTTCGCCACGAATGCACGAATTTTTATAATGTATAATACCTT
>JBDKHP010000120.1:0-5447 GCA_039797645.1 Bacteroidota bacterium | reverse complement strand
CCTGACAGGTTTTAAAAACCTGTCAGGTCTTAAGTCGGAGAACCACTTCCGCTAAAACAAGGATTAAGACTCTGGGGAAGCGGGCAGGTCGAGACCTGTCCCTACGGTAAGAGAACCATTTCCACCAACAGACTGTTTAATTTTCCAATTTTTTGAATGCTGTCAGGTCGCTTGGGGGCGTAAGGGCCTGCTTTAGAATGAAATGGGGGAATTGAAATTACCCTGATACGAATTGTGTTGGTTTTGCGAGCAGGTGGTTATTCTACCTGCACGCCTTGTGTGGTAAACGAAAGGCCTTTCTGCCCCGATGTGGAAATCATGATACCTTCTACCAAGGGGGTATGTCCATGTGGGGGTATTCGCCAATGAATTAGGAAGTTGGCACCCGAACCACCGGTGGTATCGGATTCATCGATTACGATTTCGACCGTTTCAAGGGGGGCTATAAATATGGTGGTATTGAAGTAATTCCGTATAACTTGCCCGTGGGTATTATAATATTCTGCTCGGTCTATATAAATTGTGTCGGCGGTGTTAATGTTACGCAGACTCACTGTACTTGTAAGGTTGTGGGTGCTGTGTTCGGTTCTGCTATAAATTTGGGAATAGACTGATAGGTAGGTTGCGCCAGATCTGAGGCTATCGCTCAGGACGTGGTGTATGGCGCGTTGTTTCCAGTTCTCGACAAATACTGATTTTTTTTCAGTCTGGATGTCGCACGCGGCAAGTGCAAACACGAAAAGCGACAGGTAACACAAATTTTTCATCTCTTTGTTTTTATTATTGTCCACAGGAAAGTTTGACTGTGCGCTAAGGTATCGTTTGGAATGAAAATAACCTAAGGTATTGTATGGCTTTGTGCATTTCGGGGTTTATTGAATCGGTTGTGGTTCAATAAACGTTTTCGTCGCTAGTTTCGGGGGAATGTTATGGGGACGATGGTTGCGGAATGGGGGTGTTGTACCTCGGCAGCTTGCGCGATACGTGTGCGATGGTGGGTGTGGTGGGTTTGTTTCGATAGTTTTTTGAGGCGTTGCATGGCCATCGGCCAACTGGTTGGTTTGCCCCGCGAAATTACGGCGTGTGTTTGGAAAGTGGGCGCACGGTCTAGCCCGGATAGTAGCGGTAGCCCACAGCAACGCGCGGAATTGCCTTTTGTACAGGTTTTTGATTGAAATACAAGGGCAGCCAAGTGATTCAGTTCCCGTTTGCGAGGACTACAAGCGGATAGCCGGCAGCCGCCCTCTATTTGAAAAGTTTGGCTCCAGCTCCTTATCTTTATTTTTATTTTTTTTCTGTCGGTTGTTGTTTTATCTTGTTTTTTTGCTGGTTATTTTACGAATTCGGCGCTCTGGGTGCTTGTGCGGACGATGTAGGTGCCTTGGGGAAGTGTGCTGGTGTCGAACTCCGTGATGGCATTGTTTGCTTGGAAGGATTGGAGTTTTTGGCCTTTGGTGTCGTAAATACTTACTTGTTGTGGTTTGGCATTGTGGCCGAGTTGTAGGGTGGCTTTGTTGCCTACAGGATTGGGGAAGATTTGCAAATTGCTGGGCGTGGGGAGGTCGTTGGTACCCAAAAAACTATCCTTTTGGTACACGCGGACGTAATCTACAGACATTTTGATGGGAAAAATGGTGTCGTCGATGCCTTGTGCGCCGCCCCAATTGCCGCCTACGGCGATGTTCATTAGCATGAAGAATGGGTTGTCGAAGGGCCAATTGTTGGCGTCTTTGTTGAAGGGTGCGTAGGTGTAAAAGGCAAGTTCGTCGATATAGAAACTGATTTTGGAGGGTGTCCATTCGAGGATGTAGTTGTGGTAGGCTTTGTCGAAATCGGCGACGGTTACTGTGCTGGTATTTATGGTGTTGCCACTGCTGGATGTGGTGTGGAGGGCGGAGTGTACTTTACTGGGGTCGTAGCCAACGTGTTCCATTACGTCGATTTCGCCGCAGGCAGGCCATCCTTTTGTGCTGAGGTTTGTGCCTAATAACCAGAGTGCTGGCCAGCTACCACGGCCTGCGGGTAGTATTGCACGGAACTCAATTCGTCCGTATTTGAACTCGGATTTGCCTCGGGATATGATGCGGCTAGAGGTGTAGTTTTTGCCCATGTAGGTTTCTTTGCGGGCTGTGATGGTAAGCTTTCCGTCGGCGATTGTGGTGTTGTTGCCGTCGGTATAGTATTGGGCTTCGTTGTTGCCCCAGCCGTTGCCGCCGGTTTCGTGTATCCATTTGGTTGCGTCGAGGGTTGTGCCGTCGAATTCGTCTTGCCAGACGAGTTTCCAATCGTCGGTTTGGGCTTGGGTGTGGCTAAAAATTGCGAGGATGGCGAATAGTAGGGTTGTTGTTTTCATGTTCTTTAATTGTTTCGTGTTTGTACGGGGTTTTAGTGATTTTGTTGGATGCACAAGAACAGCCAAGGTTTCCCGAGGCTGTTTTTGTTCCATAATTTAGGTAATTTGGGGTGTTATTTTTTTGCAACTGGCATCAATTCGAGGTCGTCCACGTAGAAGATTCCATCCACAAAATGGCCTTCGCCCCCAATCTGAAGGAGTACACGGTCGAAGTCTTTTCGGTCTGCGAATGCTGCGAAATCGAATGTTAATTCTACCCATTTGTCGAGTACGGTAACGTCGGCTTTAATTTCGGCTTGCGACACCCATGGTTCTCCGGCCTCACCGTTTTGGAGTTTGAGGGCCACGACTTTTGTGAGGTGCTGAAATGCAGCCCAATCGGGTGCGTTTACGGTAGTGTAATCGTTGAACGAAGGCATGTAAATTTTCAGCTTAAAGACGTGGCGTTGGGTAAGATCCATTTTGTAAGGCAGGCGAATTTGTGCGTTCGCCCATTGAAATGCACCGCCTTCTCCGCGATGGTATTGCAATACTTTTGCGGAATTGTTGATACCTAGAGGAGCTGGGTTGTCGTAGTTTTTGGTAAAACCAGAAACTTCGTTGGTGTACCACGATACTGTCGATGTTCCGTCGAAACTGTCTTTAATGTCTTTTACGAGGTAAGGGATTACGGGCTTTACGCGTTCAAAACCTTTACGTACTAGCTTTTGGTACCATGCAATGTTGTTGGATACTGAGCGAATCCAGAGTTCGTCGTTGGTGATCGACATAATTTGGTATCTGCTGCTGCCTTCGTAATACGCAATGTGTCCGCCTTTGCTGATTTGTATGAACCAGTTGTCGCCGTCTTTGCTCAAAGACCAGTTTGTAGCTGCGGGAGCTGCATAGTCTAATGTTGCGTCGGAGCCGCCGTTTGTGCCGCCAGCTACGCTTTTGAAAGCGTTGTTGAAAAAGGTTTTGCCTTTGTTGTCGTATGTGTATTTAAAATCGGCAAGTGCGAAAGTCATTTCGTCGTCGTAAAGACCTTGATCGGCTTTTTCGTCAGCCCCAGCCGACCACCAATTTGGTGTAAATGCAGCAGGGTCGCCGAGTGCTAAATGTGCCACCATGGAATGATCTACGATCCACGTTTTGCCAGCTGTTGCTGCGCTACCGCCAGTGAGCATATTGTACTCGGGAATGTCGAGCAGCAGCGGGTTTGTGGTGGCGATGTTGAATACTTGCTGCGCTTGTGCTTGTCCGTTGCGTGTCATTGCCGTAATGGTAACGGTGTAGTCGCCTTTAGAAGGGTATTCTGCTACAATTGATTGGCCTTGTCCGCTGGCACCATTGCCCAAATCCCAGATTGCGCTGAAACTACCGGGTGTGGTGTTTGTGAGTTTAATGTGGTTGGCATCTACCATTTCGCCTACGAATGTAACGTCAGCCGAAGTAAGCAAGGTTCCAAGCGAAGGACTGTCGGTTTCTGTGGGTTCGCAAGCAGCCCAAAGTGCCACGACCCAAATAAGGAATATATATCTAAAGTTTCTCATTTTGTTTTCGATAAAGAATTTGACATGAAAGAAAGGCAGCCCTTGAGGGTGCTCGCGCTGCTGCCTATTCCTGAATTTCCTTAAATATTAGTTGTAGCCTTGGTTCTGCACCAACACGCCCGACGAAAGATCTATTTCGCTTTGAGGAATTGGCAATAAGCCTTGGTTCGCTGTATCGAAAGTGATTTCGTAGTCGGTTTTTACGCCGATGTCGCTTGGCTTGAGTACATAGTTTGTAAGCTCGATTGCGGTTTTGGCAACTGCTATCCCTCGGCGCATCAAGTCCCAATAACGTAGGCCTTCCATCGCAAATTCTACCTGACGTTCGTGGTAAATAGCTGTAAGCAAGGCTGCACCAGTAGCAGTAACGTCTGGTAAAACTCCCGATTCAATACCACGTGCACGTTGGCGTACTTGATTGAGCTGTTTCTTTGCATCTACTTCGTTTCCTTTAAGTGCATTGAGTTCGGCTGCCATGAGCAATACATCGGAGTAACGAATTACGCGGGTGTTGTTGCCCCAGTTCAATTCGACCTGACCGCTTGTGGGTTTGTATTCTGCCGCAGTCGTGTATTTTTTGTTAAACAGGCCTGTGTGCTGGTACCCAACACCGTAGGTACTTGTCAGGTCTTTCACATCGAGAATTGTAGCCGCTTTACGTGGGTCGCCCGTTTCGAAAGCCGATTCTAAGTTGTGCGACACCGTGTTGAAACTCCAACCTGCGGTGTATTCCGAACCTTTGTAATCGCGGACACCTTCCATAATAATCGCAATGTTACCTTCGCCACCTTGAATGTAGCCCCAATCCCACCAAGTACGTAGGTCGGAATAGCTTATTTCGAACACCGATTCAGCACCAAACTCGCCACTCCGTTTGAAGTTGTCGGCAAAATTAAGCATGAGGCTGTGTCCGCTTTGGGTCATTACTTCGTTGAGTTGGGCCAAAGCGTAGTCCTGATTTACAGTTACTTGTCCGGCAACGAGATCTGCGCTGTACACACCTTTGTAGTACAAATATACCCGAGCAAGCAGCGATTTTGCAGCCCATTTAGATGCACGGCCGTTGTCTGCACTGGTCATAGTGCCTGGTAGGTCTGCCGAAGCATCTACGAGGTCGCTTGCAATTTGGTCGTACACAAGTTTAGGCGCAACTTGTTTTTGGCTGTACTCTTGTGGCAATAAAGGATTGGTAATGAGTGGAATATTACCAAACAGACGTACCAAATCAAAGTAAAAATAGGCACGTAAAAACTTCGCTTCAGCCGTTACTCTCTTTTTGAACGCATCCGAAGCCGTAGCTCCTTGAATATTGGCAAGTACCATGTTGCAACGGTAAATACCTTTGTAATACTTCAGCCACAATCCATGAACTTCGCCACTTTGCGGACGCACTTTGTGCTTGTCCATTTCGATAATGTTTGGCGCATCGGTGATAGAACCACCACCAGCGTACGAGTCGTCGGACATGATATCAGACAGCATGTCGAAAGGATGGTAGCCTACAACAGTATTCCAGCCCAACACATCGTACGAAGCCACAATAGCTTCCATCATATCGGATT
>JBDKHP010000119.1:0-4289 GCA_039797645.1 Bacteroidota bacterium | reverse complement strand
GCTCTTAGCTGTAGTCCTCGCGGGTACGGTGTCACTTGGGTACTTTTATATTTCAAACTTACCCCTGTACAAACGGCTACTACTGCTCGGCTGTGGGCTACTTGCTGCGATCCGGGCTAGTTGAGACGGCGGCTCCATTTGCAACGCCGTTGGTGCGCTGGGCAAATCCTTTACATTGGCCTTTGGCCATGTAGCGCATCTGTTTCATAAGATTGTAGCATTTTTTGCAAATGTTGGCGGTGGGCGTTTGTTGTTTGCTCCAAGCAAAGTGCAGGCGTAAACCGAGGCCAAGGGGAAGTAGTTTGGTAGGCGGGAGGCTTTGCTTTCACGTTGAATTATGGGGGCGGGTAGTGGCTGTTTGGTCCAAGCAAAGAGCAACCAGATGTTTTCGGTTGTTTTTCGGTATGTTGGCTGCCGGTGGTTGGGTAAGCGGTTTGATGTTGTGAAATTCTTGTCTATTTGTGGGGAGTAAAAACTTGTCATGGCCGTAGGCTAACCGCAAGTTTTGGACATTGGTACAAGCGGCGTGGATTTGAAATACAGCAGGCAACAACTAGCCCGGATAGTAGCGGTAGCCCACAGCGGCGTGATGCCGTGCCAGCAACCTGATGTCAATGGTTTGAAATACAACGGATTCCAGTTGTTTTCGTACCCGAACGCGAGGACTACAAGCGGATAGCCGGTAGCCGCCGTATCACTGAAAAGTTTGGTGGCAGCTCCTAATTATTATTGTTTTTTGTTTTATTCTATGTCGATTTTTTTTTTAATCCCTGTCTTATTTGTTAAATGAACGAAGTTGTGTAAATTTGAAAGTAAATAATTTGCGATGGATAGAGAAGAAATACGTGCGCTGTTTCAGGAAGTGCGTCCTTATTTTAAGGAGCGCATTGGCCTTTTTACGCATAAAAGAGTTTCGTCTGATTGGTACTTTCATGCAATGGGTTTTGTGCGTGAGGAAATGACCTATGTGTTTGGGTTCAATTTGGGCTTTTTTCGGGCGAATTCCGATTCTTATAAATATGCAGGAATGAGTGTGACGGTTCGTGCCGATGGTTTGGGGCGAGACTGGCGTAGGGGGTATATTGATTTTTTTGCGGCACATCTTTCGGATTGGGCTAACAGGCCATTCGATAGGTACACCAGCGAAAGGGAAGATGAAGGGCTGCTTATTGAGCGTTATATTGAAGTTGAAGGGAAATCGAATGCTGAGATTGTGGCTTTTATGAGGACTTCGATTGATGGATTGGTGGGTATTATGCCGGCTATTGTGGAGAATGCTGGTGTTTTTAAGAACGTCGTGAGAGCCGAAATGCCTTGGGACGAGACTTTGGTGGAAATTGCCAGTTGTCATCTGTGAGTTTGTGTTTTTTTGTCGGGGAATTCATCTTAAATTTGGTCGCTTCTTACTTTCATGGCTTTTGATGCTTGGGTAGTGGGCGATTAAATTTTAAATTAGGCTCGAATGAATTTCTTATATCCCGCTTTTTTGTTTGCTTCGGCTGTGGTGGCAATTCCTGTGATTTTGCATTTGTTTAATCTTAGGCCGTATAAGGTTATTTACTTTAGTAACATAGCTTTGTTGCGGCAGCTTACGAAGGAATCGCGCTCGAACCTGAAGCTTAAATACCTAATTGTATTATTGTTACGTATTTTGGCTTTGTTGGCACTGGTGTTTGCTTTTGCGCATCCAGGGGCTGAAAAGGCCGAGGTGGTGCGTACGGGTAAGAATCCGGTGGCAATTTATGTGGACAATTCGTTCAGTATGGAAGCCGTTGCTGAGGATGGTGTTTTGCTAGAAATTGCGAAATCTAAGGCCGAAAAAATTGTAGATTCGTACGACCCAAGTGCTACTTTTTCGTTGTTAACGAACGACTTAGATGTGTCTCTTCAGCCTTTTTTTGAGAGTAAACAGTTTGTGCGACGTTTGCACGACCTTCGGGTTTCGCCAGAATTACTGAAGGCATCGGATTTGGTTGCAGCTGCTCGTTCGCGTTTTGGGAAAGGCGTTCGGGGTTCGTTGTTTGTAATCAGTGATTTTCAGTCGATTAACTCCGATTGGAGAAAAATTGAACCCGACACTTTGCTCGATATTTATCTGATTCCATTGGCTGCTCAGGCGATAGAGAATATTGGAATCGATTCTGTTTGGTTTGATAAGCCCAGTCATTTGTTGGCCGATGAGGAGGTTTTGAAGGTGCGTGTGCGAAATACTTCGCCAGATGTTGTGAGAGATTTGCCTGTTACGTTACGGGTAAATAACGATACGCGTGCGGTGGTGAATGTGAGCCTAGAAGCAGACGAGTCTAAGGTGATAGATGTGGTGTTTACGAACAAGTTTGTGGGGACGAATGCAGCCTCGATTTCGCTTGATAACTACCCTGTGACCTTCGACAATAGCTTCTTTTTTAGTTTTAATGTGATAGATAGAATTAAGGTTTTGGTACTTAATCAACAGAGCGAGGATCGGGCTTTTGGGGCATTGTCGCGGGCGGCTACGATGCTGGATTTGTCGCAGAAATCGGCAGCAAGTGTGGCTGTGTCAGATCTTTTCGACCAGGATGTTGTGGTGCTGAATCAGTTGAATTCGGTGTCGGGATCTATGGCCACGCAGTTCAATCAGTTTGTAGCAAATGGAGGGGCGCTTGCCATTGTACCGCCAGTAGAACGTGCTTCGTTGGGGAAATTTACCCTCTTGCAAGATTTGTCGTTGCCTCAGTTTTTGTCGGTCGATACCACTACCACCGAAGTAGATTTGGGCGTGTTGAATCACAAATTTTTCCGAAATAGCATCGAGAGTTGGGATAAAAATACGGAAATGCCTTTTGTTTCGAATAAGTGGATGGTTGACGTGAGTCGTTTTGCCGATTGGTCGCAGATACTATGGGATAAATACCGAAACCCCTTACTCATGCAAAAGACATCAGCAAAAGGCACGTTGTATTTGTTCAGCTTTTCGCACGCTGATTTGTACGGGAAATTTGCTCAAAATGCGTTATTTCCGGTACTTTGGACCAATATGTTTATCGAGAGTGTTAAGAACGAACAGCTGTATTACACCATCGGCATCGACCAACAACTGGCCCTGAAAGTAGGGCAAACACCGAGTTCCGAGACACTTAAATTATTGGCCGACGATGGCAGTTTCAGTATGGCACCCACTTGGTTTGTAAATCAGCAAAGCCGTTTGCTCACCTTACGTCTGGCTGGAATGATCAAAACTTCGGGTATTTACAGCCTTGCAACTGACGATGTCGAACTTTCAAAACTAGGCATCAATTACAACCGCAACGAATCTCAGTTTAGCTACCAAGCCATGGACGACGCTTTTGTAACTGAATTGCAAAAACAGTTTCACCGTGTTACAATCATAGATACCACCAACCCCGATCTGTTGGTGGGCGTAATAAAAAACAGTGCCTCGGGCGACAATATGTGGAGATTCTTTCTTATATTTGGTATTGTATTTTTGGTGCTCGAAACACTAATCTTACGGTTTTGGAAATAAACAACGAATCAAACACTTAGTCCCCATTTAATGAAACTACACCATGTATTAACCATTGGTTCATTATTCGTATTGCACCTAAGCTCTTGCAATACTTTTGTACCAGATCCAGAAACGGCCTATGGTCCCGTGCTTATGGAACGATCGCAGCTCGAAAAATCAGTTGTCATCGTTGCCGCTCGTAAGCTCGTACACCCAGGCAAAATTTATTACTACAACAACAAAGTGTATATCAACGAAAAAAACGAAGGTGTGCATATTGTCGATAATACAGACCCCAAGCAGTCTGTATTTAAGTCGTTTTTAACCATACCCGGTTGTATTGATATTGCCGTTCGTAACGGAATTTTGTATGCCGACAATGCCGTAGATCTTGTAGCCATAGATCTCAATACAGGCCAAGTTACCGAGCGGATACCACAGTCGTTCAACGAATTACTGCCCCCAGACCTTACGTATCTGCCACAAGCCTTCGATGCCACACATCGCCCCGAAAACACAGTAATCGTAGCTTGGGAACAAAAGAAGTAACCGTCAGCACACACAACACCCACATCCATGAAAATCCTTTCCTATTTCCTATTATTGGCCAATGTCATCGGCTTAAACATTGCCTGCCAGAAAGAAGCTATTGGCCCCAATCAGAATGCGAGCAACGGCGTAGGCGGTTCAACCGCACGTTTTGCTTTGGTAGGCAACAAACTCTATACTGTGAGTGGCAACGAGCTAAGTTGGTTTGATATTGCCGATGCCGCCCACCCCCAATACCTTGGCAAACAGTCTG